>JBKBWE010000039.1:0-14508 GCA_046289145.1 Sediminibacterium sp. | reverse complement strand
CCCCCCCCGTTTTTTTTAAGAAATCGGATCCTTCAGCCAATGACATGCCTTTATTTGTGCAGATCATATCAATTAGTGCTTCACCTATGCAGAGAATTTTCATTAATGTAAATTTCGTTTTTATAAATGGGTAAATGTATTCAGTTGAATACCATTTGGTTAAATTTTAGTGCCCTCCAACGGATACCGCCTGTATTTCCTCTTCTGGTTTTACGTCTTTAATTAATAGCGTTGCGGCACAAGCCAATAGCAATAAAACTCCAGCAAATGAAATCGCTTTACCCGAATCATTCCCTAAAAAATTATTTAATACCCAACCAAAAGTGGTGGTTTGTAATATCATTGGTATTACAATCATCATATTAATGATGCCCATGTACACTCCATATTTTTCTTTTGGAATATCATTCACTACCATCAAATAAGGAATGCCCATCATGCTTGCCCAAGCAATTCCAAATCCTGCCATAGGAACAAAGAGCAAGTACTTATTTTCAATTTGAGGAAATGCCAACAACGCTATACCTGCCATAAGCAAACAAACAATATGTACTTTTTTGGGAGAGAATTTTTTGGCCATCCAAACCAATCCAAAAGCAGATAAAAAAGTAACCACATTGTACCAACCATTTACCAAACCAGCCCAACCCACAGCTTCTTCATACAAAGTTTTATTTTCCGAAGGACTTGTTTTCCAAACAGATTGTGCAATGCTTTTAGAAGCGTTCTGCCAATAACAAAACAATGCATACCACTGAAATAAATAGACCAATGCAAGCTTCCACATCACAGCAGGCATATGCACAATGGCTTCTCCAATTTCTATAAAGGGTTGCAAAATTCCTTTTTTCTGTGCCCGTAAAACAGCCAATTCCTCAGGTGTAGGAGGTATCTCAGGTGTTTTAGTAATGCTCCACATAACCGAACTAATTGAGCAAATAGATCCTAAAAAGAAAGAGCCAAAAACCCAATAAGGAATGGCTCCATGCTGACCTGGAATGTATTTTTGAAAAAAGAACAAGGAGATATTTGCAAGCGTAATCCCTAATCCAGTAAAAAAACTTTGGGTTAAAAAACCAGTTGCCAATTGCGGCGCAGGTAATTTATCGGCAATGAAAGCACGATAAGGTTCCATGGCAGTATTGTTGGCCGCATCTAGTACCCACAATAATCCAGCAGCCATCCAGAGAGAAGTACTAAAGGGATACAAGAATAAACAAAGACTACAAAACAATGCACCAATAAAAAAATACGGTTTTCTTCTCCCGAAGCGAGGATGCCAAGTGCGGTCGCTCAATACCCCAATAATGGGTTGAATGAGTAACCCTGTCATTGGTCCAGCTAAATTAAGCAAGGGAATTTCGTCGGGCTTGGCACCTAAAAAATCATAAATTGGATTCACGGCACTTTGTTGTAACCCAAAGCTGTATTGAATTCCAAAGAAACCCACATTCATGTTAATGATTTGCATGAAGCTGAGTCGGGGCTTGCTCAATTGCATAGTTGAATAGTTAGTCTTTAAAAATAGCTAATTTTGCGTCATGCAACACGCTTTTACCTACGACAAGAAAAAAGTAATTCAAGGGCTTAGATACCATTTTGTACAAAGGCCAGAAGTGAAGGTATTAGTAGTATTGGTAAATGTTTTTGCCATTGTAGCAGCCATTTTATTTTATAGTAAAAAAATTAGGCCTGAACCTTTTTTATTGGGATCCTTTATTTGGGTAATGATGATGGCGAGTTTTTGGTATATCCTGCCTAATTCTATTTATAAAAAAGCGATTGATACTTTTAAAGACCAGTTTACGATTGCATTTAAAGACAATGGTGTTACGCTAGAAAATGAAAGAGGATATAAACATTGGAACTGGAATGAATTTGCACATTATTTTGAAAGCCCACATTTTTTCCATTTATATTTTAGTGCAAAATCTTTTTTCATGGTGCCAAAAGATGGAATGGGAGAAGAATTTCGGCACGAGTTAAGAGCAGCTTTAAAGAAAGGGATCAACACCCAATAAGCGGCGGCTATAATCTAACCAAACAATTTATAGTTCTTTACCCATGACCACGTGTGGAATGGTTAATTCTATAAAAGCTTCACTTTCTACTTCATAGCCCAATTTTTCAAAAAAATGAATGGAGTCTTGGCGTGCGTGCATAATGATTTTTTGGTATCGATTGTCTCTGGCTAAATTTTCTGCAAATTGAACCATCGCTCTTCCAATACCCTTTCCCTGCAATCCAGACAGAACAGCCAATTGTCTGAGCCGAACGGTATGGGAATCTATTTTCACCAGCATGCTGCAAGCTTCCATAATTCCGTCATCGGTATAAGCTAATAAAATATTATTTTTTTCATTGGCCAATTCTTCAGCAGTAAAATGTAGCCCTAATGGTTTACGCAACAATTGGTGCCTCAATGCTACCATTTGTTCGTATTCCCCAGAACCGTGTTGAATCATTTTTAAAGCCATATTACTAATATAACCATAAAATGTATATTTTTGCCGCAGTAAACAAAAACTTTAACAATGTCAGACATCGCAACAAGAGTAAAGAAAATCATCGTAGACAAGTTGGGCGTAGACGAAGCAGAAGTAACCAACGAAGCTTCATTTACCAATGATCTAGGTGCAGATTCTTTGGATACCGTTGAATTAATTATGGAATTCGAAAAAGAATTTAACATCTCTATCCCTGATGAGCAGGCTGAAACCATTACCACTGTTGGTCAGGCAGTTGCTTATTTAGAAGAGCACGCTAAGTAAGAATATCTATTTAGTAAGGAATAATTTTAATCCGTCTTTTGAGGTTTTACCACAGAAGGCGGATTATAACATAAACAGGTTTGTTGTATGCAATTAAAGCGCGTAGTTGTAACTGGTATAGGTACCATCACTCCAATTGGTAATAATCTAGAAGATTATTGGCAGGGATTAATCAATGGTGTACCTGGAGCAGCTCCAATCACTTTATTTGATGCAACTAAATTTAAAACCCGTTTTGCCTGTGAAGTAAAAGGCTTTGATCCTACCAGTTTCATGGAAAAGAAAGAAGCTAGAAAGCTAGACCGCTTTGCTCAACTCGCACTATATGCAAGTGATATGGCCGTTGTAGACGCCCAAATCAATAAAGAAAATGTAGATGCAGATAGAGTAGGGGTGATATTTGCCAGCGGTATTGGTGGACTAAGAACTTTTCAGGAAGAAGTGCAGAATTTTGCAACTGGAGACGGTACACCAAGATTCAATCCTTTCTTTATTCCTAAAATGATTTTGGATATTGCGGCCGGACAAATTTCGATGCGTCATGGATTCCGCGGTCCAAACTTTGCAGTAGTAAGCGCCTGTGCATCTAGCACCAATGGCATTATTGCTGCAGTTGATACCATTAGACTGGGCAAGGCTGATATCATTATTAGTGGTGGATCAGAAGCCGTTATTAGTGAAGCAGGTGTAGGAGGTTTCAATGCCATGAAAGCCATGAGCGAAAGAAACGATGATCCTGCTACTGCAAGCCGTCCTTATGACAAAGACAGAGATGGATTTGTTATGGGAGAAGCCGCAGGTTGTTTGGTATTAGAAGAATTTGAACATGCCATCAAAAGAGGCGCCAAAATTTACTGTGAAATTGCAGGAGGCGGTGCAACTGCCGATGCATATCACTTGACTGCTCCACATCCAGACGGATTGGGTGCAAGAAATGTAATGATTGCAGCCCTTAAAGATGCAGGAATGCAGCCTGATGAAATAGATTATATTAATACACATGGAACTTCCACTCCTTTAGGAGATGGCGCCGAAGCCAAAGCCATCACCGAAGTATTTGGTAGCCATGCATATAATTTAAACATCAGTGCCACCAAATCTATGACAGGCCATTGCTTAGGAGCAGCCGGAGTTATAGAAGCCATCGCATGCATCCAGAGTGTGATCTACGATATTATCCCCCCTACTATCAATCACTTTACAGACGATCCTGAACTGGATCCAAAATTAAATTTCACGTTCAATAAAGCGCAACAGAGAACCGTGCGTGCTGCATTGAGTAACACTTTTGGTTTTGGCGGACACAACGCATGCGTTATCGTGAAAAAATACGTAGCATAATAAAGTGCAATTTTTAATAAAGTTATTTAAGCCAAAAGCGGCAACTGATTTTGAAGTTCAGTTGAGCAATATGTTGGGCATTCAACCTGGCAACTTGCAACTCTATCGCAGTGCATTAAGTCATCGTTCTGTTAAAGAAACACCCGATGAAAACAATGAGCGCTTAGAGTTTTTGGGGGATGCAGTCTTGAGCACAGTGGTAGCGGACTACTTATTTAAATTATACCCCTATAAAGGCGAAGGTTTTTTGACCGAGATGCGTTCAAAAATGGTGAATCGTCAACAATTGAATGATATTGCCTTGAAAATGGGATTGCGTAAGCTCACTTTTTACAACAAGTTCGATAACGCTTTAAAAGCCAGTCAAATTTTTGGCAACACGCTAGAAGCCTTAATAGGAGCAGTTTATCTAGATAAGGGATATGCAAAAACGCAAAATTGGATCTTGAAACAAATTGTGATACCGCATTTGTTTATGGAAGACTTAGAGCTGATAGATATTAATTTGAAAAACAAATTAATTGGATGGGCCAATAAAAACGGAAAGACTATTACGTTTGATATGGCTGAAGAAAAATTAGAAGGCAATCGCCGTGTATTCACCATGAATGCAGTGTTAGACGGAGAAGTATTTGCACAAGGAAAAGCAGGCAACAAAAAAGACGCCAGTCAAATAGCCGCACAGGTTGCCATTGAAAAATTAGGACTTTGATGCAAAACGAAAAAGACCAATTTAATTTTCAGGTTAAGAAAAAACTCAGTTTATTTTTAGGGATCTTTTTGGTTGGGGTATTAGTAATCGCTTATTTCAGTTGTAATTAATTGATCTCTTGGCAAAGTTCAATCAGCACTCCATTGGTTCCTTTTGGGCGTAAAAAACAAACCAATTTATTGTCGGCACCTTTTTTAGGGGTTTCATTCAAAAGAGTAAAACCTTCTGAAACAAGTCGATTCATTTCGGCCTGAATATCGCTTACATCAAAAGCAATATGGTGCATGCCTTCCCCTTTTTTATCAATATACTTAGCAATTACCCCTTCAGGGTCTGTGGAAGCTACTAATTCAATTTTAGATTCCCCTGTTTTAAAAAAAGCCGTCATCACTTTTTCGGAAGCCACTTCCTCGGTTTTATAGCATGGACTATTCAGTAATTTCTCAAAAAGAGGAATACTGGTTGCCAAATCTTTCACTGCGATGCCAATATGTTCAATTTTATTCATTATATTTTAATTATATGCGTGCTTACGATTTGAGGAAAAACAACCGTTGTGTATCAAAGGTCCCAAAATTATAGAACCTATTGTTATACTTTTGTGTTAATAGAAAAAACAAGCAATCATTTATGTTGAAGTTACCTGTTTACTTAGATAATAATGCCACTACGCCCATGGATCCAAGGGTTTTAGAAGCCATGATCCCTTATTTTACCGAGCATTTTGGTAATGCAGCCAGTCGTAACCACCCTTTTGGATGGGAGGCAGAAGAAGCTGTAGATTATGCCCGTGAGCAAGTTGCCAAATTAATAGGTGCAGACCCAAAGGAAATTATTTTTACTTCAGGAGCAACCGAAGGCGACAACCTTGCTATTAAAGGGGTGTTTGAAATGTATGCCACTAAGGGTAACCATATCATTACGGTTACTACAGAGCACAAAGCGGTGTTAGATACTTGCAAGCATTTAGAGCGTGCTGGGGCTGAAGTAACTTATTTAGAAGTTCAGCCTGATGGATTAATTGATCTTAAGGAATTGGAAGCAGCAATAAAGCCAACTACTATTTTGATTGCTGTAATGTATGCCAACAATGAAATTGGGGTAATACAGCCAGTGAAAGAAATCAGCACTATTGCCAAAAAACACGGCGTTTTATTCTTTTCAGATGCAGTGCAAGCGGTAGGAAAAATACCAGTTGATGTAAACAAAGATGGTATTGATATCATGGCTTTTACAGCACATAAAATGTACGGTCCTAAAGGAATTGGTGCATTGTATGTTCGTCGTAAAAATCCTAGAGTAAAAGTAACTGCACAAATGGACGGTGGCGGACACGAGCGCGGAATGAGAAGTGGTACGTTGAATGTGCCTGGAATTGTAGGTTTTGGAAAAGCTTGCGAATTGGCTCGTTTAGAAATGGCCGATGATGCAGCTCGATTAAGCAAATTGCGTGATAAATTAGAATCTGCATTGGTGCAATTAGAAGAAGCGTATGTAAACGGAAACCGTGAACATCGTTTGCCACATGTTGCTAATATTTCATTTAAATATGTAGAGGGAGAAGGTTTATTGATGGGCTTTAATAAAAACATTGCCCTATCATCTGGATCTGCTTGTACCTCAGCATCACTTGAGCCTAGCTATGTATTAAAAGCATTAGGATTAGGAGATGACTTGGCACATAGCTCATTGCGTTTTGGTTTAGGAAGATTTACTACCGAAGACCAAATTGATTATACCATTAAATCGGTAAGCGAAACAGTATTGAAACTAAGAGACATGAGCCCATTATGGGAAATGTTTAAGGAAGGAGTAGATATGGATAAAATTGAGTGGGCTCACCATTAGTAGTGGCTTGAATCTCTCAGTAAAAAAATATATTTAAAATTAAATAAACATACCATGGCATATTCAGAAAAAGTAATTGATCACTACAGTAATCCTAAGAACGTAGGAACGCTAGACAAATCTAAAACAAATGTTGGTACTGGTTTAGTAGGGGCTCCTGAGTGTGGAGACGTGATGCGTTTACAAATTGAGGTAGACGATGCAACTGGTGTAATCACTGATGCAAAATTCAAAACATTTGGATGTGGATCTGCAATTGCTTCTTCATCATTAGCAACAGAATGGTTAAAGGGCAAAACCCTTGATCAAGCAGTAGCTATTGATAATATGGAGTTAGTTGAAGAACTAAACTTACCTCCAGTAAAAATCCATTGCTCTGTATTGGCAGAAGACGCCATCAAAAGCGCCATCAACGATTACAGAAAAAAGAATGGTTTAGAAGAGTTGGTGTTCGAAGAAAGAATTCACTAATACCATTAATAAAAGTGTATGAGCGAAACAGCAACAGAAAATAGTATTTACGTAAGCGATAAAGCCAAAGCTAAAGTAAAACAGCTGATGGAAGAAGCAGGTGTGGTTGGAGATGAAAGCTATTTCTTAAGAGTAGGTGTAGTTGGTGGAGGTTGTTCAGGGTTGAGCTATAAGCTAGACTTCGATAACGAAATAAAACCAATGGACCAAGTGTTTGAAGATAATGGGGTGAAAGTGGTAACCGATTTAAAAAGCTTTCTTTACTTAGTAAATACAGAACTAGATTTTTCAGATGGCTTAAATGGCAAAGGATTTTATTTCAATAACCCCAATGCCAGCCGTAGTTGCGGATGTGGAGAAAGTTTTGCCGTATAACTTTGTTAAATAAATTTAATTGCAATAGTAAAACCCCGATTCGTCGGGGTTTTTGCATATAAAAACTTTAGTTTTGAGGCATGTGGATGATCTGTAAAAAAGAGTGGCAACAATTTTTTGCTTCCTTAACCGGATACCTAGTCTTGGGCGTTTTTTTAGGGCTCACTGGATTGTTGTTTTTTGTTTTCCCCGATACCAGTTTGCTCAATTTTGGGTATGCCAGCTTATCTCCCTTTTTTCAGTTAATGCCATGGTTATTATTGTTTTTAATTCCGGCAATTACCATGCGCAGCATTTCAGAAGAAATACGAACAGGTACTTATGAAATATTGCAAACCCTCCCACTTAGTTTAAGGCAAATTATTATTGGGAAATACTTAGGCGTACTATTTGTTGTTTTAATAGCATTGGTGCCCACTATTGTTTATGCATTTTCTATGCAAGCTTTAAGTATTACTGGTGGTATTGATATTGGTGCAACTGTTGGAAGTTATATCAGTTTGTTTTTATTGGCAGGAGTGTTTGCAGCTATTGGTATTTATGCGAGTAGTGTAACCAATAATACCATTGCTGCATTTGGGTTAGGGGGCTTACTTTCGTTTGCTTTATTTGCAGGATTTACTGCAATTGCTAAGCTTTCTTTATTTAGTGGGGGAGCAGATTATTATATAGAATTAATGGGTATTCAACTGCATGCAGCCAATATTAGTAGAGGTGTATTAGCGGCTTCCGATATTATTTACTTTATAGCAGTGATTGGGTTCTTTTTGTATATGACTCAACTACAATTAACCAAACAGCCCAAAAAGGCACCAAAGGCAATCGTTGCAGTTGCACTGTTGGTAAGCATTACAGTGGCAGGGTCATTAATTAGTAATCGATTAGATTTAACTGAAGACAAAAGATTTACACTAAGTAATTCAACAATTGAATTGCTGGAAAATATAGACTCTACCATAACAGTAGAAGTTTTTTTAACAGGTGAATTACCCACTGACTATAAAAAGTTGAGCATAGCCACTAGCGATATTTTGGCATCTTTTAATAATTATGCCAACAATCAAATCAGGGTTGTTTTTCGCAATCCAGGCGAGGGTTTGTCCAATGATACGGCTAAAGCTGTTTTGTACGACAGCTTACAAAAAATGGGCGTAGTTTTTGAGCAATTAAACGTTGAACAATCAACGGGTGATGCTACCATTAACCAATTGATTATCCCTAGCGCATTGGTATACTATCAAAAAAATCAGCTGCCAATTGCGGTAGATTTAAGAAGTAGTAGAAAAATCTATAAACAGTTTAATGTACTAGCAGAAGAGCCACAAGAAGATGTTGAAGCAACAAGAAATGCAGCAGAAGCATTGCTCGAAAATAAATTTGCAACAGCCATTGATAAGTTGATTCGAAAAGAAGTGCCTACCATTGCTTATGTAGTTGGGAATGGAGAACCTACCGATTTAACAGTGAACGATTTGGGAGAAAGTTTGCGCAATGATTATCGCTTAGGAATATTCGATTTAAAACAAGCTTATCCAGATGCAGCTGTTATCAAAACAATGATAATAGTAAAACCCAAACAAGCTTTTACTGAAGAAGACCTTTTGAAGTTAGACCAGTATGTAATGAACGGGGGTAATATCATATGGTTCATCGATAAATTACATGCGGAATTAGATAGTTTAAAAAGAACCGAAGGACAGTATACCGCTTTCGATAGAGGACTGGGTTTAGATGAATTGTTATTTAAGTATGGAGTAAGAATTAATGGAGATTTATTGCAAGACCTCAATTGTTCAAAGATACCTTTGGTCATAGGGAAAAATCCGGATGGTAGCATCCGAATGCAAAGAGTGCCCTGGCCATATTATCCATTGTTGTCTGCAAGAACACCCAATCCTATCTCGGCAAATTTAGACAGGGTATTACCCATTTTTCCATCGAGCATAGATACCGTAATGGCAAAGGGGATACAGAAAACCATTTTGTTGGCATCAGATACCAATAGTAGAATATTGCCATCCCCTGCATTGGTTTCATTAAACAGTGTACAAAGTCAGGAAGACTTATACAGCTTCAATAAAAGTTTTGTACCAGTAGCCGTTTTATTAGAAGGTAAATTTAGTTCGTTGTTTAGCAATCGATTACCCAAGGCGGTGATGGATTCTGTAGCAGCCAATACAGGAAGACCTTATTTGTCTAAAGCCACTAAAGCTGGAAAGCAGATAGTAGTAGCAGACGGAGATATTGTTACCAATGAAGTTAGCAATACGACCGGACCTTTGCCGATGGGACTTATACAAATGGAAAATTATCGCTTTGCGAATAAAGCATTTTTTCTGAATAGTATAGATTATCTTTCATCTGATAATTCATTGTTTGAGAGTAGAAATAAAACCGTGGTTTTAAGATTACTCAATAAGCAAAAATTACAGGAGCAAAAAACATTTTGGCAAATGATTAATGTGTTGTTACCTGTAGTTTTCATATTGGTGATAGGTTATTTATTTCAGTGGTGGCGTAAAAAGCGCTACAGCATTTAATATTGAACGATTATTATGAATGCACATCAAATTGTTTATTTAGTATTTGGAATTGTATTGTCAATTGCATTGATATTTGATCTAGGGTTACTGAGTAAAAAAAATAAAAGCATTACTATTAAGCAAGCACTAAACCAAACCATGTTTTGGGTAGGCCTAGCAATTGCTTTCTTTGTTTTTTTGTGGATAGAAGGACCTGCATTAGCAGCAGACAGTGGCGGAGCAGATGTGAGCAAGCACCAATTGCCATTTGAGTTTTTAAGTGCTTATTTAATGGAGTGGAGCTTAAGTATTGATAATATTTTTGTATTCATTTTAATCTTCAATTCATTTGGTGTAAAGGAAGCTTATTATTCAAGGGTATTGCTTTTAGGAATTTTAATGGCCATTATTTTCAGGGTAATATTTATTACGTTGGGAGTAGCACTAGTAGCTAAGTTTTCTTGGTTGCTGTATATTTTTGGCGGGTTTTTAATTTATACTGGCTATCATATGTTTAAAGCCAACGAAGAAGAACAGTTTGATCCACACAATTCTAAAATTTATAAGTTTTTAAAATCTTTCTTGCCATTGGTAAACCACGACGGTGGTGGAAAGTACATGATTCGTGAAAATGGTAAGCCTGCATACACCACATTATTTGTGGTAGTGATATTATTGGCAGCCATTGATTTGGTGTTTGCGCTAGACTCAATCCCGGCAGTAATGGGTATTTCAAAAGACCCATTGATCATTTATACTTCTAATATTTTTGCCGTATTAGGATTGCGTTCTTTATTCTTTTTGTTAAGAGGAGCGGTTACTAAGTTTGACTATTTGCAACAAGGTATTGCCATTGTGTTGGTATTCATAGGTGTGAAAATGTTGGGAGAACATTATTTAAGTATGTGGATGAGCAAGACGAGTCAGGTAGCATTATCATTAGGCGTGATTGTATTATGCATTTCAGGATCTATTTTATATTCTATTGTATTAGAAAAGAGAGGAACTCCTAAAGACGTAGTAGATGATTCAGTTAAATGATATAGCGGCAATTTTGCAACAGCCTATTCCAGGCCAAGGCAATGCAATTATTCAATACCTGGTAACCGATAGTAGAAATATAGTAGATCCTGCACAGAGTATATTCTTTGCCATTAAAGGGCCTAGAAGAACTGGTGCTTCCTATATTCCAGACGTTTACCAACAAGGAGTGCGAGCATTTGTAATAGACGAAGCTGTTAATACGAATGAATATAAAGAGGCAGTATTTTTTACAGTACCCAATACCATTAAAGCGTTGCAAGCTATTGCAGCCTATCATCGAACAAAATTTACTATCCCGGTAATTGGAATAACAGGAAGTAATGGAAAGACCATTGTAAAAGAATGGTTGTATCAGTTATTACAACCCGATTTTAATATTGTAAGAAGCCCAAGAAGTTACAACTCACAAATAGGCGTTCCCTTAAGTGTATGGCAAATGAATGAACAACATGAGTTGGGCATTTTTGAAGTGGGTATTTCAGCAAAAGGAGAAATGCAAGCATTGGCAGAAGTAGTGCAACCTACCATTGGAGTGTTTACTAATATAGGTGATGCCCACAATGAAGGGTTTGCAAATGTGGCAGAAAAAGTAGCAGAGAAAACAAAATTATTTGCGAGTGCAAGTAAAATAATAATCGCATCCGATTATATACCCAATTCATTGCCAACAAAGGCAAGCATTGTTTCTTGGGGATCAAAGCCGCTGAGTAGCCCAACCCCCTCATCACCAAACGGTGTTCCTGAATTGCGGTTGTTAGCGCAACAGAAATCAGCTACAGATACCCTATTGCAGTTACAATATCAGCAAGAACAATTTCAATTACAAGTTCCCTTTACAGACGAAGCTTCTCTGCAAAATTTACTAACCTGCGTATTGGTATTATTGCAACTCAATTATCGTATTTCAGTAATACAACAAAGAGTGTTGCAGTTAACGGCGGTAGAAATGCGCATGCAATTGCGAAGGGCAATTAATCAGAGTTATGTATTAAATGATAGTTACAGTAACGATAAGATTTCGTTGTCGTTGGCATTGCAATTTCTAAAAGAACAAGCCAATGAACAACCCATTATAGCTATTGTATCGGATATTGTAGATACAGGCGAACCTGCAGAACAGTTGTATCAACAAGTAGCACAAATGCTAAGTAGTAGTGGGGTTAAGCAATTATATGCAGTAGGTCGGGAGATCAGTCATTATTTTACACAGCATCAAAACGAAACCTACCCCTTCAGTATACAATTATTTGTAAGTACCCAAGATGTATTGCATCATTTGCAGGAGACTATGTTTCAGCAAAGTTATATTTTACTAAAAGGAGCCAGAAAATTTGCATTTGAGCAATTGGCACATTGGTTAGAACAACAAGTGCACCAAACCATTATGGAAATCAATTTGACTGCCATGGTGCATAATCTAAAAGCCTATCAGTCTTTGCTGCAACCCAATACCAAATTAATGGCCATGGTAAAAGCCTTTGGGTATGGAAGTGGCGCAGGAGAAGTTGCCAGAAGATTGCAACAACAACAAGTAGATTATTTAACAGTTGCTTATGCAGACGAAGGAGTAACCTTGCGTAAAGCAGGTATTCATTTGCCAATCATGGTAATGAGTGCAGATGAATATTCATTTGATGCAATGGTGAATTATTCTTTAGAGCCAGAATTATTTTCTTTTCAAATACTCAACGCTTTTCATCAATACATAAACCAGCAAGGACTTCAGCAGTATCCAATACATATAAAATTGAATACAGGGATGAATCGTTTGGGCTTTGATGTAGCAGAAATAGATCAACTGGCTAAATGGTTGACTAGCCAACAAACACTAAGAGTGAAATCGGTATTAAGTCATTTGGCAGCGAGTGAAGAGGAGAAAGAAGATGCATTTACCGAGCATCAAGTAGCTCTTTTTAGCAATGCTTGTAATTGGATAGAGCAAGCTATAGGATATGGTTTTATAAAACATATTGCTAATACAGCAGCCATACGTCGAAATCCAAACTGGCAATTCAATATGGTGCGATTAGGAATAGGCTTATATGGAGGAGATAATGTACATCAGGCGAATTTGCCTCTACAAACAGTGGCTACACTCAAAACAACAGTGGCACAAGTGAGGGCATTAAAAGCGGGAGATACAGTAAGTTATAATAGATCAGGCATATTGAATAGAGACAGCATTATTGCAACAGTTAGAATTGGTTATGCAGACGGATACCCAAGAAGAATGGGAAATGGTATAGGAAAAATGTGGATCAAAGGAGCATTGGCTCCAACTGTTGGGAAAATATGTATGGATATGTGTATGGTGGATGTTACAGATATACCGAATGTACAAGCAGGAGACACGGTAGAAATTTTTGGAAAACATATTTCAATTCAGGAAGTAGCTAAAAGTGCGGAAACCATTTCTTATGAAATAATGACTGGCATTAGTTTACGTGTAAAAAGAGTATATATTGAAGAGTAATTATTTACAAGATTGTTTTTTTATATAGTCTGCTTGAATACTTCCTAAACGAACCGCGGTAGAAAAATCTGCACAACTACCAGGTTTGTCGTTCAATTTTTGTTTTGCCAAACCTCTCTGTAAAAAAAAGCTGGCATCTTTGTTATTAAACGTAATGGCTTTAGAATAAAATTTAATCGCATTCTTAAAGTCGGATGCACTAAAGTAAGTGTTGCCCAATTGAAAGAAAATAAACTCATTACTGTCTTCAATTTCAAGGGCATGATTCCAGTCTAAAATTGCAGCACCAGGGTTTCCCAAAGCCAATCTTATATTGGCTCTAATCATATATGCTTCAGTAGCATTTTCGTCTTCATCAATGGCTTTGGTGCAGTCTTGTAAAGCACCATTGATATCATCTAATCCTCTTTTAATAGAAGCTCTTAATAAAAGCGCATCCACATAAGTAGGATTTGCTTTAATCACTTTATTCAAATCTTCCAGTGCCAAAGCATGTCTATTTAGTTTCAACAAAGCTTTACCTCTGTTCATATAGGCATCCAAATAAGTCATGTTTTTTTGAATGGCAGTATTAAACTCAACTAGGGCTTCTTCTAATTTTTCATTATCCATCAACAATACCCCTTTATTTTGAATGGCTTCTACGTTGTTCGGGTCTAGTTGAATGGCGTAATTATAATCTGCCAGGGCATCTTTAAACATGTTCAATCCAGCATGCGCTTTGCCTCTTAAACAGTAGGCTTGTGTTGCATAAGTGCCAGCTGTTTCTTTGGCCACTATTTTATTCAAATTAGCAATCGCTTCTTTGTAGTTTTTAAACAGGATTTTGTTGTTAGCAGACTTAATTAAATCGGCAGTAGTTTGAGCATACACCAGTTGCCCCAAGAATAGGATGCTGCAAATGAATAGCAGGTACTTTTTATTCATAGTACAATACGTATCAATAAAGTG
>JBKBWE010000331.1:0-2846 GCA_046289145.1 Sediminibacterium sp. | reverse complement strand
AGCAACAGAAATATTTAAACTTGGAATCATTCCAACTTGGGGTATAATAAAATTGCCGTCGGCCAAATCTCTAGCTTCTTTGGAAACCCCTTTATGTTCATTTCCAAAAACCAAGGCAATATTATTGGTGAAATCAATATCGTATACCGATTTGCTCGACTCACCTAAATAAGTAGTGTATATAGCTTGATATTTTGTTCGCAATTCGGCAAAGCAATCTATTACATTGTTAAAAGAATGAATGGTCAACCATTTATTAGCACTACTACTGCTCTTGATGCCAAAATAGCCATCCTTAGGAAGTTCAGTATTTAACACATAAATATCTTGTATGCCCACTGCATCACAGGTTCTCATAACAGCGTAAATATTATGAGGATCATGTACATTTTCCATTACTACAGTTAGGCCATGCTGGCGCTTATTGATTACTTCATCTAATTTTCTAGCTCTTTCTGGTGTCATAATGGTACAAACTGGTTGGTATTTTGAGGCAAACAGCCATATTACAAAGCAAAATTGCAATTAAGTCTTGATTTATTGATATATTTTTGTAGGGTACCCGTTCGTCAACCCTAT
This sequence comes from Sediminibacterium sp., assembly GCA_046289145.1. GTDB lineage: Bacteria > Bacteroidota > Bacteroidia > Chitinophagales > Chitinophagaceae > Sediminibacterium. The sequence goes on along the minus strand of JBKBWE010000331.1, from coordinate 2,267 downwards.
GACAGCAAGACTCATCCGTGCAGAGAACTTACTCTGGGCGGTACCTATACTATTTGGCCTATTGGCCAACTACGCTGCATACAGCGATGTGGCCTTGCTATACTTAGATGACAACTATTATATCTTAAATTTCCCTACTCTTATTGGCATTTGTTTATTGGTAATGCTTATCCCATTTATGATGCATTCTGTTCTAAGAGATTTAGGACAAAGAAGTTTTTTTGCATCTTGGGCTCATGTATTCTTTTCCTGTTTATTAATAGCCACTATCCTTTTCATTTATACTTATGCTTTACCCATAAATATTAAGTGGAGATATTATATGGGAGAATTGCCTGCTTACAAGAAATGGTCTTATTACAATACACTAGCATTGGGTATTTTTCAATTATTGGTATATATACAAGCAGCTTACCTTATATATGGTGTGGGCGTTTTAGTAAAACATAGAGTAGACCAAAAAAGACTAGAAAGAGAGCATTACGATTACATTATTGATCAACTAGATCAAAGCAATAATGGGGGTCTTTCTAAAAGTGCAGTAGCATAAGCTTCGTTATTCGTTGGCTAACCCCATTGCTTCCCTTTTCATTTTTTGAGCTGTGTCTTTTCCAACGTAGTTTTCTATCTTTCGCTCAATAAAGTAAATCAAAGGTGTCAATATTATGGCCATTGTAAACTTATACATATAATTCACCACCCCAATTGCTAATACCAATTGCCAACTCCATCCATTTCCAATTTTAAAAGCAATGAATAAAACAACAAAGCTGTCTACCATTTGGGAAACCATGGTTGATCCAGTGGCTCTCAACCAAACCCATTTTTCACCTGTAGCTTTTTTTATTTTATGGAATATGGTTACATCTACAATTTGACTGACTAAAAAAGCAGTTAGACTGCCTACTATTATCCACATACCTTGACCAAAAATACCCCCAAATGCCAATTGCATATTAGGTATACCCTTCTCCGTTCCAGAACCTACCCAAAAATCAGCAGGAGGAATTTCCATTGCAGCATAAAACATCACAAATGCATACAATATTAACACCACAGCTGTGTAGCTTATTCTTTTTACTGACTTAGGACCATAATATTCATTTACAATATCTGTGATTACAAATTCCAGGGGCCATAAAAGCACCCCACAAGTAAGATTAAAAGCCAACCCAGATTGTCCGAATAAGCTAAAATTGAAAGGGTTTATTCCAAATAATTTTTCTAGTGAAAAGATTTTTCCGCCTATGCACTCGGCAATCAAAGCATTGGCAACAAAGAAGGCAGTGATTCCCAAAAAAAGTTTGGTTGGGCGATCATTTAATATTTTACTTATCACTAAGGAAGAATTATAAATACAATAAATTGGATAATCAATAAAATCGAATTGGTCACTGATATCCACAGTGGCAAACGAATAGTTGATTTACTGACTAACACTAATCCATACCAAATGTTCGCAATTAAATTCTGAATAGGGGCTACAATCCACCCTAATAAAACCACCATTGAACTCAGGTCTTTATGGGGTAGAAAATCATAGGTCCTTTGGATAATTAAACATAAAATAAATAGCATATTACAGATAAAAGCCATTCTTGTGGCAAATAAAAGTGGTCTCATACCATAAAGTTATTAGGTTTGCTGCATATTTTAAATTCTATGAACAGGATCAATTGGAAAGCCTTAGTGCCATATGCAATTGCAGTGGTGATTTTCTTATTAGTTGCCCTTATTTATTGCAAGCCAGCTTTAGAAGGAAAAGTATTGCAACAACACGATGTTACCCAATGGAAAGGGATGGCTCAAAACTCTTTTCAAGCAAAAGAGCGTACTGGTCATTTCCCACTTTGGACCAATGGAATGTTTGGGGGTATGCCTGCTTACCAAATCACTGGAATAAGTGAAAACCCGGTTTCTGTTGGTTATTTAGGGGATATTATTCTACTGGGTTTGCCCAAACCAGTTGGTGTTTTCTTTTTGGCATGTTTGTGTTTTTACTTCTTAACACAGGTATTGAGCATCAATGCATATATTGGAATCTTTAGTGCTTTAGCATATACCTATGCAACTTACAACCCTATTATACTGGCAGCTGGGCACGACACTAAAATGAATGCAATTGCTTATTTACCAGCGGTAATTGGGTCATTGATATTGATTTATAATAAAAAATATATTGTAGGTACCGCTTTAACTGCCCTATTTACTGCACTCTTATTAGGAGCGAACCATTAACAGATTACTTATTATGGTTTTCTAATCAT
>JBKBWE010000038.1:0-14654 GCA_046289145.1 Sediminibacterium sp. | reverse complement strand
TCTGCATTTTCTTCACACTCTTACGAACAGTGTTGAAGTTGGTAAGCATACCACCTAACCAACGTTCTGTAGCATAAGGCATGTTTACACGCTTAGCACACTCAGTAACGATTTCTTTAGCTTGTTTCTTAGTAGCAACAAACATAATTTTCTTACCGCTCTTAGCAATTTGCTTGATAGCAGCAGCAGACTCTTGTAAGTAATCTACTGTTTTGTTAAGGTCAATAATGTGAATACCTTTTTTCTCAGCGAAGATGTAAGGCAACATCTTAGGATTCCACTTCTTTTTAAGGTGACCAAAGTGAACGCCGGCCTCCAATAGTTGCTGTTGTAGTGAAGTGTTATTTTCCATTGTGGTGAATTATATAATTTTTTAAAATTTATTTTCAGTAGATATTCAATACAACGATTAACGCTTACTGAACTGGTAGCTTCTACGTGCTTTCTTATGACCAAATTTCTTACGTTCAACACTACGAGGATCACGCTTAAGTTGACCAGCAGCTTTTAATGCAGGGCGTAATTCAGGATTAACTTCAAGCAACGCACGGGCAATACCCAATTTAGCTGCTTCAGCCTGACCTTTTAAACCACCACCAGCAGCATTGATAACGATATCAAACTTGCCTTCTAGTTCAGTTGTTTTAAGAGGAGCTTCAACTTGGTTTTGTAAATAAACCAATGGGAAATAAGCCTTGTAATCTTTGTCGTTTACAGTTATTTTACCTTCGCCCTTGCTAATGAAGACACGTGTTACGGCTTCTTTACGGCGACCAACTGCGTTTTTTTGTTTTTCCATTTTGATTATGCTTGGCGTCTGGCATTGCTACCAGACAATGTTTTAGAATTTAAGTTCCTTAGGTTGCTGAGCGGTATGAGGATGTGTAGTTCCTGCGTACACAAATAATTTTTTGATCATTTTACGACCTAATTTATTTTTTGGTAGCATTCCCTTTACAGCTCTTTCCATTACTACTTCTGGACGACGCTTTAATAAGCTTCCAGCAACTTCTTCTTTCTTACCGCCTGGGTAACCAGAAAAGTTTAGGTATACTTTGTCTTCTAACTTATTACCAGTGAAAACAACTTTCTCTGCGTTTAATACAATTACGTAATCTCCACAATCAACGTGAGGAGTGTAATAAGCTTTGTTTTTACCGCGTAAAACAGCAGCAATCTTAGATGCAATACGTCCCACGGTTTGATTAGTACCATCAACTACATACCAGTTGTGTTGAACGGTAGCCGCATTCGCATGCTTGGTGGTGAAATGAAGTTTACTCATGATTCTTTGTTTTAAGTGAAATCGGCGCTATCCCACCGATTAGAATATTCCCATTTTTTGGGAGGGCAAAGGTCTGATACTGCAATGGATAAACCAAGAAATTCAGAAAGTATTTTTACAAGCACATTTATAACGCATTGATAATCAATAAAAATTTGCGCAACTTTTTTTCATCTACCTTTGTAATCATGGCATATTTACAGTTTTCAGGGCAAAATTTATTTGATGGAACCCGATTTTTAGGACCAGACCAGGTGCTCATTACCACAGAAGAAGGGATTATAAAAGCCATTATTCCACGTTCAGATGCTGGGGAACAGGTACAACAATTCAAAGGAATTATTGCACCAGGCTTTATTAATACCCATTGTCATTTAGAATTGAGCCATATGAAGGGCATCATTCCAGAACATACAGGATTGCCCGATTTTATTTTAAAGATTGTGAACGAAAGGCATTTCCCTGAAGAAGCCATATTAGCTGCTATAGCTCAAGGGGAGGCATCAATGCTGCAAGAAGGAATTGTGGCAGTGGGAGATATCAGTAATAATGCACTAACAGCTGCTCAAAAACAAAAAGGCAATTTAGCTTATCACACATTTGTAGAAATAAGTGGATGGAAGCCAGCAATTGCTGAACCACGTTTTGCAAATGCTTTAGAAGTATTATCTAAGTTTAGGTTGATTGAAGCCGCCGCTTCATTGAACCCGCTAAAAAGTTCATTTAGTCCGCACGCGCCCTATTCCGTTTCTAATGAGCTCTGGCAAATGATGATGCCGCATTTTGAAGGAAATACAGTAACCATTCATAATCAGGAAACCCCGGCAGAAAATGAATTATTTACAAAAGGTACCGGAGACTTTGTGCGCATGTACAATGCTATGAATATAGACCAGACCCATTTTACCCCAACAGGTCAAAACAGTCTGCCGTCATACTTCCCCCAATTAGAAAAAGCCAAAAATATTCTATTGGTACACAATACAACCACCAGCGAAGCCGACATGGATTATGCAAATCAATTGTCTAAGCAAAATGCACAAGACTTGTATTATACCCTATGTGTGAATGCCAATTTATACATAGAAAATAAATTACCCCCTATTGAATTATTGCGCAATAAAAAATCCAATATCGTTTTAGGAACCGATAGTTTATCAAGCAACCACCAATTGAGCATTTTGTCAGAAATAAAAACCATCACCAAATATTTTTCAAACATATCATTAGAAGAAATGCTTCAATGGGCTACATTCAATGGCGCTAAAGCATTACAACTTGATTCGCAATTTGGAAGTTTTGGAATCGGTAAAAAACCAGGAGTGATTTTGATTAATCAAATTGCCAACAATCAAATTACAGAAGCTAGTACTGTTAAACGCTTAGTTTAACTAATTGGCCATTTTTTTTCTGACTAGCAAATACATTTTACTCATAACTTCTTGGTGGGGCAAAGTCAAAATAGAAATGCCTATGAACAAGCCCATGATAACCAAATTAATATTATTAGTAAGGTCTAAGAAAAATATAACAGAAAAAAGACCTACTAATGAAATGGCAGTGAGCGGCATACATTGAATCATTAATGATTTCCAGGATAAGCTTTCCTTTTTTGTTTTAGATAAATGCTGACGAATATTTTCTAGAGAAGTAATGGAATGCCATAAACCAAAATAGATAATAAAGCATAAAAGCAGCGGAAGAATCAACGCACTAATAAAAACAAAAATGACCAATGTAAAAAGGTGCTTTATATCAACAATATTTTTTTTATGAATAATATAGGAGGCAATGAGCGTTAAAATGAAAAAGGTAAAACTTACACTAATTGTTACCAAAGCTATATTGTCGCCTTGTAAATAATTGATTAATCCTTGACTAAAAATATTGATCTTTTGAATGATGGGTAAAACGGTATCAATATGCACAAATAGAATAATAAATAAAATCAACAGACCGTACGCCACCTGTATCAAAACGCCGAGCAATGGAAATTTGGGCGAGTCAATGGGCAAATCGGTTTCTCCAAAATGAAAGGCAGAGATCAATAAAAAAAGATAGAAAGATAAAGTTGGAAATACATACCAAACAATCCCGTACAACAACATAGAACTGAGGTACTTAGTATGAAATTTTTTGGCGGAAAAAACTTCATTAGTTAAGTTACTACTCTGTTTAGCCACTTCATGGTCTAATGCACCATGAGGAATTCCAGTAATGATAATAATAACGCTAAAGAATATCCATTGAATATGATCAGGAATAGGAAAAAGAAAATGATGCACTATTCCAATAATGCCAGTAAAGCATGCAAGAGCAATAAAAAGTGCGCGATTAAATTGTAACTGTTTAATTTGTATTGCCATCCTTGAATACCTGTTTTAAAAAATCTTTCTTAGGCAATTTAGCAAACAATACCGCTTCTTGAAACAAAGAACTGTCTTCATCTAAAAAACGAAGTATTTGCTGATAGGGAACTTTGCGAAAAAGCTGCATCAAAATATGCAATGCCTTAGCTGGGCTATACTTAAGCAATTGTAATAGTAATCTATCGTAGAATTTAAATCGAGTGTGCGAAAATTCAACAGGTATTTCTTTACTAAAAAACTGATTAGCTAAAACTATACTATCTCTAGTAATTCTATTAAACGCATAACCGGTGGTAGGCTTAATCATACCAGCAGCAGTTCCAATTGCAATAGCCCCTTCCTTAGTAAATCTTTTAAAAACAAAGTTGGTCATTGGTATACTAGCATATTCTGTTTTAACAATCTTGAAAGAACAGTTCCATTTTCGCTGAATATATTTTTTTAACTCTTCCTCAAAAAAGTCTGCGGGATAATCTTCTGAACAAAAACTAGTAATTTCTAATAAAGCGCTATGAGTGCTAAAAGGCAGCACATACGCAAAATTTACTCCTTTAGATTGAGTAATACTAAAATCCATTAATGTAGCAGCTGAAGCATTAAATACGGGTTGCTCAACTTCAATTTCCCATCCAAAAAATTGTTGCTTTAAATACAGGTTAGTTTCCTTGGATACCTGCTGTTGGTTCCAGAAACTAGAATATAAAGCAGGAGTAGTAATAATACTCTTATTGGTGTGAATGATAAATTGGTTGGCATCTTTATCAATGGATAGAACTACATCATTGCTGTACTCAATAGTTGGATGTTTTTTTATTTCATTAAAATGAAAATCAAAAAATGATTCGCTTTTAATAAAACTATACCTATATGGATTAATGACGCTTTCATTCATTTCATTAGGAAACCCAATACATAAATTATTCCAAGTAGTATTAAAAATAGATTGATAAGGATGGGCATCATGGGTATGCCAGAAGCACCATGATTTCTGTTGTAAGTAGGTTTTATCTGCATCTAATATAAGAATAGATTCACCTTTATATTGATCATGATGAATGAACTGGTACATCAACTGCATACCTGCACATCCTCCACCTAAAATGACAATATCGTAATTAGTAATATTCATAAAAAAGGGTTGCAATAATCAAACTATTGCAACCCAATTATTACTTAAGATTGAACAGATTTATGCTTTTTCTTCACTACGGCTTAATGCGTAGATCACTAAACCAAATCCAATTTTATTGATAGCATCCGCAATGTTGTAAACAATGTCCATTGCTTTTAATGCTGCTGCAGTATCAGCAACTGGCTGCCATCCAAATAATCCGCCTGGAGTACCAAGAATATATCCTAATGGATAGATAGCCCAACCTACCAAAACGAACCATGATAGCACTTTAGTAGCTTTTGCAACTTGTGTACCAGCACTTTGAGCAAGTTTAGCCACTTCGCCAAACCAAATTAAATATACAATGTAGAAGTATGCCAATCCTGATATTACTCCCCAAAGTACACTACCATCTCTGTCAAGAACTTCACCAATGTATCCAGTTAATAACATTACTAATGAAGCGAAAATTAGTTTCCACAATAGAGAAACTTTAGCACCTGCTTTTTTAGTAATTAAGTAAAACTCAACACACATCAAAGGAACAGTCAAAATCCAGTCTACATAACGGAAGAAGGTGGGTGATTCACCTGTTTCTAAATTGTAGCTTCTCATGTAATAATAGTGAACCGCAGCAATGAAAGTGATTAATCCAGAAACCAATAAAGAGGTACGCAATTTTTTATCAGTATTATTTAACTCAAAAAAGAAAAATACCGATGCGGCCATCATGGCCATCGTACCAATGAAAAAGGTAAACGCAACATAATTGTCACTCGCAATTGGAGTTGCATTCAAGAGGACTTGTAGCATGTTAGAAGTTTTTAGGTTTAAGAAAAGATTGTTTAAGAATGGACATCCTTAAGTTAAACGCTAATATTGAAAAATGGTTGAAACCCACTAACAATAGGGGTTACATCATATTAATTTTAAATATACTATAAGAACGAATTTTGCTTTTTATTGATTTAATAGATTAAACAAACAGACGTAAAGGGGTTTTCAAAAAAATTTTCAGAAAAATCAAAAAAAATCCTCATCCTAGCATTTAGCTCGAATGAGGAGACCAAAAGAAAAGATTCTCTTACTCTGTAAATGCCAACCAATCATCTTGGTTATTAATTTTCCAAGTTTTTTCTCCGGAACCATCAGCATTCATTAGTATACAATTCAAGTATCCATCAACCGTACCAAAATTGCTGTCTTTGGCAAAACTCAATAATATTTTAGATGACCCTTCCATCCAATTTAATCGAACTGTCCATGTAGATAAACTAGTAATATCTGCAGGTAGGGTTACTGACTTTACCAACACTTCCGCTTCGGTTGCTGTAGTATAACTGTACACATCAATTTTATTGGTTCCATTCATTTTTGCATAAACTACTTTTGTTCCATCGCTACTTATTTTGGTTGCTAACACATTTCTAGAATTAACAATAGATCTAGGATCGCCCATATTTCCGTTCACAATAGTACCAGAATAAGCCAAAGGAATAGTAGCAGAAGAAGTAAGAACAAAACGTTTTCCGTCGGCCGCAACTTGATGATTGCTAAAGCCCAAAGGAACTGTGGCTAATTTTTCTTGTCCAGTCCCATCGGAATTAATCACTTCAATTGATGTTGAAATTGGATTAGATCCAAAATTATTTTTGATAAAAGCGAGTTTCCCATTACTTAACTGCTTAATGCTTTTATAATTTACACCAGTTGAAATTGCTAATGTAGCAATGTTAGTAAGACTAGACCCATCTTTATTAACTGAAACGATTTTAGTGGATGGATTAGAGCCACTTGTGATGTGAAAGAAATATAATTTATTACCATCAGTTGAAACACAAGCATCACCTATATAGGAATTCAAATTAGATGGAGGTGTAACTGCAACAACCAATTTAGCATTAGCACCATTGATATCGGTAGTATGAATATTTGCACTATCAATGTAGTATACTACATTATTCGAAACAGTTCCAGTGGCCCCATTATTAGGATCTGAACTATTTTTAGAACAGGCTGTAGATAATACGCCTAATACAATTACAGAAAAACATGCTTTTACAATTCGCATAAATAATGATTGAACAAATTATTGAATGAGTGTTGATTTGCTGATTCACATTACTGTTGAAGCTTCCAAACAATTTCATAGTCTCCTATTGCTGCTTCCTTTTCTTTTAAATTAATTAATGCTTTTTTATAAGCTGCAGCAAGGTCATTAGTTTGAACAATTTTAGTTAACTCTTCTTTAGTAAGGGTTTTACCCTTTTTGATTATATAAGGAACTCCTTTAATTGTAACAGAAAAATATTTTGTATTGCCTACAAAAGACCTAAATCCACCATTGGAAACACCGTCCATTTCAATGGTCAAAAATGGAGTCATGGCAGGCTTACCATCATAGGATAATTGCAATGCAATGCTTACTTTTAACAATGCATCGGCGCCAGTCTCTTTTAATAAAGCGTTCTCACCAAATAAACGCATACTATTAGAAGTAAGTGGTTTTATAGGATTCAATTTTTTATATACAGTAAGAAACTGGTCGGCCGTATTCATTTCATCTTTAAAAAAATCTTGAACCAATTCATAAGAAGGAGCTAAGGGAATGGCATTCTCTGGTAATATTTGTCCATTGGTTACATCTGCAGTTGCTTGGGTAAACTGAGCATACATTCCACCTAAAACTTCTTGTAACCACTCTTCTGGAATTTGAGGAAAATCAATTGATTTGGTTGTTTCGGTTTTGGTCCAATTATTGGTTTTGCTTTCATATAATTGTGTGGTTCCTTGAATACTCATAGACGCAACAGCAATCTTTTTTGCAAAAGACAATGGCATTGCATAGGCCGCATTTAATTTCTTTACAGAAACTTCCAGTTCACTCCCATTCACTTTATCAACTTCAGAAAATGCAATACCTTTTTCTATTTCAGGTGAATTGGTAACATTTACCCACATACCGGCATTAGATCCTGTAACAGCCACAATCGGCTCTTTAAAAACACCCGATTGTGCAATTGACTTTACCAATTGCTGATCACTTACCATTAAATAGCTGTTCTTAAACCCTATACCCTTGTTTTGGGTTTCGATATTTCGAAATGCTGCAGCCGGAATAACCACTTTAGGTGCAGGCTTAACATAGGCAGCCATAGTTAAAGAACGCATACCAATAATTGACGTAACAATATCTACCCGTATTAAGGCATCGGGACCTGTTGTGTAATTAGCCAATTCAAGTACTACATCCTTTGTTAAGTCTATATTTATAGAAGACTTTGCACCATTAATACTAAGTAGTTGAATATTTTTAGCAGGAGGTGGAACCGTAAAGCTTCCTTCTTCAACCCCATTTTTTTCAAAACTGATTTTCTTATTGCCACTATTGGGGGCTTCAACTGCAGAGTGAATACCAAAAGACTGGTGTTTTAGCTCTTTACCATTCAACTTAATAGTACCTGCGTATTTAAAAAACTGAAAGCCGTTAGGTGAACTCAACATTAACATAGTAAAATCACCATTGTCTACCCACTCCCCTTTTAAAAAATCATTTGTTGCTAAACCAAGATCCCTAGGGAAAATATTGGTACCAACTGATGCAAGTACTTCAACATTATCCAAACTGGGGGTTTCAGCAACTGAACCCCCTAGTTCACCTGCCAAATTACCCACCAGCTTAGTTACTTTAGACATGGCTTTTTGAAAAATATTGCCAGTCTTTTTTGGTTCTTCTTTTTTGGCTTCAGTATTTGTTTCAGTTTTTTCTTTTTTCCAAAATTGGGCTTCTGCTACTATTCCGATAAATAACAAACAAAAAGAGACAATCAGTTTAAACTGCATAACTAAAAAATTAATCTCACAAATATGAAGTCATAACCAAATAAGAAAAATACTCCCATTAGAGTATTTTTAAGAAGGCTTATTATTATTCTAAAATGTACATTTACAATAGTGACCAAGTTGATTCAAATAATAGTATTTCTAAGTAGTTTGTTAGTTGCATTGGATTCCAATGCACAATCAACTCAACGTGTAAGATTCAATGTATTCAATAGTAATAATGGACTGGGCAAACAAGTAATAAAAGCAATAACAGAAGACAAGAATGGATTTATTTGGTTATTGAGCGACTATCAAGTTCAATGGTTTGATGGATCAAATTTTCATCAAGTTCCATTCGGAAACGGAATACATCAAATTCCAGGTTCTTTATTTTATGAAATTCATCAAGGTGTAGAAAAAGACGTTTGGATTTTCTATAATAATGGCTACTCCGTTTATAACCCCTCTACTTTTTCATTTGTACATTTTAAACTAACTAATCAAAACAAGGACTGGAAAGAGCAAGTTTATTTCAATTTCAATAAAAATGAAGCAACTGTTTTTAATAATGGAATTTATCAAATTTTTAATTCCAAAACAAAACAGCCAATTAAAACAATCAAGAGTAGGTCAAATGTAGTTGGATTGGCTATGACAAGCAAAAGTAATCATTGGGAATTTTTTACACAAGATTCTATCGGAGCTTACCTTGAAAATATAGAAACTAACGCTAAACTATTGTTACCAAATCCTTTAAAAAAAGAATTCTATTTATATAAACGAGTAAACGATTCTATTATCGTTTCATTTGCTGAACACTTTTATATTGCTTTTGATATTAAACATCAATTAATTGTTAAACAATCTAATTACCCTTTTGGATTTGGAATAAAATCATTTATAAAAAATAAAGACATGATTAACAAAGACAATCATGCTTTTTTAATGATATTAGAAAATGAAATATGGGAGTTCAATAAGCAAACGCTATGTTTCAGCAACAAACTTGTAGGTTTGAATGGAAATTCTACACTAAACCAAGGCTATTACAATGCAATTTTTCTTGACTCTAAAGGTGTTTTGTGGGCAAGTACTATACTCAATGGTTTACAAGAAATATTACTTCAAAAACAACCAGTAAAATTATTTGCTACAACTACAAAAGAAGAGAATTTCGTCAAATGTTTTTTTGTTGATAAAACCAATAATGCCATTATCTGCGGCACTTTTGGATCTGGCATTATAATATATGACACATCAGGAAATGTCATTAAAAAATTCCCACTAAAAAACAAAGCTATCAAGACCGGTACTATTGTATCTGCAATATTCCCATTAAACAATACCAGTTGTTTAATCATGCTTTACGACAGAAACGACTATTATATCCTTAATCGACAATTTTTGAGCATTCAACATGCTAAAGTGGATTACAAAGACAAAACAGTTGAAAAAACCAAACCAAATTATTATTCTGTGCCCTTAATTATGAATAATAACGAATATTTATACAATTTAGGCAAAACAAAATTGTCAATTAAGTATGAATCAGGAGTTGTTTTGATTAATCAAAAAAATGGGCCAATTTTTTTAAATCAACTTAAAAGTTTTCCAATTTATACAAAAAATATCGCCCATAAAAACTTCAGTAATGCGCAATTCATTCAAAAATGCTTAAATACTTTAGGCCTTATTGAAAATAGCCTTGTATATATTGACAAAAGAAAAAACAATTGGGTTCTTGGTACAAGTAATGGTATTTATGAATTTTCAAATAAGTCTGATTTATTAAAATCGTATACAATTAAAAATGGATTAGCTAACGACTATATTTATTCTGGTATCATTGACAATGACAATAATATATGGTGCAGTCACGACAAAGGCATCAGTAAAATTGATACAAACGGAACAATTGTAAACTTTAGTAAAACTGATGGTTTACAAGATGACGAGTTCAATTATGGTGCTGTAGCCAAAACAATGGATGGTGAATTGTACTTTGGAGGAATCAATGGTTTAAACGGATTTTTTCCAAATGAAATCAATGCAGTTCAAGACAAACCGAAATTAATCGTTACAAAAATTAGTTCGAATGAACAGAGTTTACCTGAAGATACTGCTTTTTGGAATCTAAATGATCTTACTTTTAAACACACGGATAATCGAATAAAAATCCAACTCTCAACAATTGGGAACAGCACCGCAACAGCGTATAATTATCAATACAGATTAATTGGTATTGATAATGAGTGGAAGAATTTAAGAAATACTAGAGAAATTAATTTAGCATTGAGCCCCGGTAGTTATTCAATTGAAATAGCAAGTGGAAAGTTTTTCGATAAAAAAGCAACTCCACAAAAAAGCATTCAAATAAAGGTGCTTCCACCAATTTACCTTAACTGGTGGTTTTTATTTTTTTGTTGTGTAATTGCAGTGACATTTATTTGGTTTTTAGCAAAATATTTAACCAATAGGAAGTATCGTAAAAAACTTCAAGCCATTCAAATACAAGAACAGCTTGAATATGAAAGGCAAAGAATTAGTAGAGACTTACACGACAATATGGGTGCATATACATCTGCACTTATGGCCAATGTAGAAAAGCTTAAATATATTCAAGGCAATACAAAAGAGTTAGATAAAATACAAAATAATGCAGAACATATTCTGAGTAGCTTGCGGGAAACCATTTGGGTATTAAATAATAAGGAAATAAATATTGCTAACTTTTCCGATGAGTTTAAAAACTATTGCTTCAATGTGCTAAAAAACTTTGATGATATTTCTTTTGAAGCAATTGAAACTTTAGAAGAAAATCACCTTCTAAAAGCATCTGACGCAATTAACTTAAATAAAATTCTACAAGAAGCATTTCAAAATATCATTAAACACAGCAAGGCAACTAAAATATTTTTCACAATAAATGCATCAAAAAATTTAACAATCATATTAAAAGACAATGGAATAGGTTTCGATAAAAGCAAGAAATCGAGCGGTAATGGGTTAGAAAACATGGAGTGGAGAGCAACTGAATCAAAAATCTCACTATCAATATTTTCTGAAGCAAATAAAGGAACAACAATTAGTATTGTAAAAGTTATGCTCCCTAAAGAGTATTGACCGTTTAATCATATTGAAGCAATTTTACGCAATGTCTATTTCAATTGCCATAGTAGATGACAAATCCATTAATCGACAAACAGTTAAGGATAAACTGATTGATCAGGTATCAATTTTTGTTGCCTTTGAAGCTAAAAATGGTATTGATTTTTTAGAAAAACTAAAGTCGGCAGCAATAAAGCCCGATGTAGTATTGATGGACCTAGAAATGCCTGAAATGAATGGGATTGAAGCAATAAGTATTGCTACAGCAGCTTATCCAAGCATTAAATTCATCGTATTAACTGTATTTGAGGAAAATGATAAAATATTTGAAGCCATCAAAGCAGGGGCAAGTGGTTATTTATTAAAAGAAGACAGTGCCATTCATATTGTAGATGCTATCAATAGCGTGTATGAACACAATGGCATTCCAATGAGTCCATCCATAGCAAGGAAAACACTTGAATTATTAAGAAATATTCCAGTAAACCAAATTACTGAAAACGATGATCCAAATCAAATAAACAGTGCAGGATTAAGTGAACGTGAAATAGAAATCTTGAAAGAAATGGTAAGTGGCAAAAATTATAAAGCCATTGGTGAGAAACTCTTTATTTCTCCATTAACGGTTCGCAAACATGCTTCACATATATATGAAAAATTACACGTTAATAATAGAACTCAAGCTATCAATATTGCGCAAAAACAAAAATGGATTTAAGACAACACTTCTTGTAAAATAGCATAGCTCTTCATTTGCCCAAAGCCAGGAATATGAAGCGATAGATAAAGTTGATAGGCTTCTAATAATTGCCTGCGAATGTTTTTATTTAATGGAATAGTTTCTAATTCGTTATAAAAAGACAAATTAGAAATAGCAGAAGTAATTTCCGCAAGCTGACCTTCTACATAATGAGGATGCAATGGTATATTCTCTACAAAATTTCCATCTTGTAAATCTATGATGGGCGTTTTAGTACTGTACGAGCCTTGTAATTGAAAGCCTAACTCAGAAGCTAAGTGTAAGGTAAAATACAAAGGAAGGTTTCCGGTTAAAGTTGCATTACCCTTGTCTAATTGTTTGAGTGTGTCTTCAATTAAATAGAATAATTCAGGATTGGCCTCTGGTTCTTTTAAGCTGTGCTGCAATAATTCCATTACAAATAGGGCAACCGTATTCTTTACCACATTAAACAAAACCGACTCATACATATATCCCCATCGGTACTCTTTAATGAACTGCAATTGCTTCATTTCATTATGATACACTTCAAGTTCTAGTATTGCGGCGGGGCTAAAATAACTGGCTTTTCCAGCAGATGTTTTACTGCTTTGCCTTACCCCTTTTACAATGTATTGTTGAATCCCAAACAATTCGGTGTACACAGAAGTGATGATACTGGTATCGCCATATTTAATGGTACGCAATACCACACCTTTTGTTGAATGCACCGTACTCATTGCTGCAATTTAGTGCGTTGCAGTCAAAGCTGATTCAGTTGATTGAGGGGAAAGTTTGGTAGGCGGTAAATGAACTGGATTTAATTTTATTATTCCAACAGCATGAAAGCCGCGCATGATTAAGAAAGTTAAATCGAACTCAAACCATTTTTTGGCAAAATTGGCATCGTCTTTGGCATAATGATGATTGTTCTGGAACAGTTCTCCCATTAATAAAATACCCCAAGGCGAACTATTTTTAGAATGATCCCCATTGTCAAAATTACTATAGCCATATTTATGCCCACACCAATTCACCACAGCACCTTGAATAGGTCCCATTAAAAAATGAATGGGTAATAATAAAAACCACCAAACGTTAGGCGCAAACACAATATAAAAACTGGTATAAGCTGCCATGAAAACCAATCTGGTTAAAGGATGATGACCAAACTTGTCTAATTTATCCCAAACAGGTAAATAATCTTTGGTGAATTTTGGATCGGGCATACGCTTGCCCGTTAAAAAACTTCTGAAGATTAATATTGTACTGCGCATCATTTGGTACACATCTTTAAAAAAGTGCGGCGAGTGCGGATCTTCTTCTGTATCACTGAATTCATGGTGCATTCGATGCATCACGCCATATGCCCTTGGCACTAAATAAGAAGAACCTTGTACAAACCAGGTACTCAAATAAAAAAACCGCTCCCAGTTTTTACTCAACTCATACATTTTATGAGATGCAAAGCGATGTAGAAAAAACGAATGAAAAAACAAGGACCCAAACCAATGGGCAAAAAAGAATACAAGAATAGCAAGCATAACAGGTTAATAAGTTGGATGAATATAAACCAATTCAACCAAGCATGCTCCAATATTCAAATATTCAGCGAAAAGAAAGTCTAAAGATTAAACAACACCAGTAAACTGTTTCAAGAAACGAACATCATTTTGAGAATACAATCTCAAATCGTTCACTTGGTATTTTAATTGGGTAATTCTTTCAACACCCATACCAAATGCAAAGCCAGTGTACTTATTGGAATCTATTCCAAAGTTCTCCAACACTTTAGGATGTACCATTCCACTTCCTAATATCTCTACCCAACCAGTATGTTTGCAAATATTACAACCCTTTCCTTCACAAATTAAACAACTGATATCCATTTCGGCACTTGGCTCTGTAAAAGGAAAATAGCTGGGTCTAAAACGTACTTTAACATCTTTGCCAAACATCTCTTGTACAAAGAAGTATAATGTTTGCTTTAGGTCGGCAAAACTTACATTCTCATCAATATATAATCCTTCTACTTGATGGAAAAAGCAATGCGCGCGGGCACTAATGGTTTCATTTCGGTACACTCGCCCCGGACAAATTACTCGAATAGGCGGCTTTTGATTTTCCATCACCCTAGCTTGAACACTGCTGGTATGGGTTCTCAACAACCAGGTTGGGCCATTTCCATCTTCTGGTTTTTTAATATAGAAAGTATCCTGCATATCACGAGCAGGA
>JBKBWE010000330.1:0-2879 GCA_046289145.1 Sediminibacterium sp. | reverse complement strand
GGATAATTAGGTGTTAATCACGGTAATTGTGGCTTTTTTTATTGCTTCTATGGCAGGTTATCTAATTTATTTGCAACGGAGGTTGGTCATTTATGAAAAACAACAAAATAAAGCAACGAGCCCACTCCCTCTTCAAGCTTATGAGCGACTTCTTTTATTGACTGATAGAATAGCTTTGCCCAATTTAATCAATAGAAATGTTGCTAATGCAATTACAGCAACAGAATTACAAATGATGTACACCAAAATTATTCGAGAAGAATTTGATTTTAATGTAACCCAGCAAATGTATATAAGCCCTGCATCTTGGAAAGCAGTTAAAAATTTAAAAGAAAAAAATTTACAAATCATCAACCAGATTGGACAGCAATTACCTTCTGAGGCTACAGGATTAGATTTGCAAAAAGCGATCATGCAATTCTTAGTTTCCAATCCTTCTGCGGCTTTACACGAGTTGGTTTCGGAAGCATTGAGTTATGAAGCCAAGCAATTATTATAATTAAAAAGACAACTATGTCAGTAAAAAAAATGACCGATAGCGGAATTGAAATAAAAGCTTGTTATACAGTTGAAGATATTAAAGCATTGAACCTGAGTGAAGAAATGCCTGGTCAGTTTCCCTATACAAGAGGTGTTCAAGCAGATATGTATAGAGGTAAGTTGTGGACTATGAGACAGTACGCAGGTTTTTCCACTGCAGAAGAAAGTAATAAACGATACCATTATTTATTAAGTCAAGGAGTGATGGGATTAAGTGTTGCCTTTGATTTGCCTACCCAAATTGGTTACGATAGTGACCATTCATTATCGGAAGGTGAAGTGGGAAAAGTGGGTGTTGCCATTGACAGTTTAGCAGATATGGAATTGTTGTTTAAAGGGATTCAACTGGAACAAGTAAGTACTTCAATGACCATTAATGCAACAGGATTTATTTTACTAGCCATGTATGTTGCATTAGCTAAAAAGCAAGGAGCCGACTTAAATAAAATTGCAGGTACCATTCAAAATGATATACTAAAAGAATATGCAGCAAGAGGCACTTATATATATCCACCAAAGCCTTCCATGAGAATTATTACCGATATATTTGAATGGTGTAGTACATCATTGCCCAAATGGAATACAATCTCAATTTCTGGATATCATATTAGAGAAGCAGGCAGTACAGCTGTTCAGGAAATAGCTTTTACTTTAAGTAATGGGAAAGCCTATGTAGAAGCTGCATTGGCAAAGGGTTTAGACATCAATGTTTTTGGTAAGAGATTGTCTTTCTTTTTTAATGCACATAATAATTTATTTGAGGAAATAGCTAAGTTTAGAGCTGCTCGAAAAATGTGGGCGCGGATTATGAAAGACCTTGGTGCTACAGATGAAAAGGCAATGATGTTGCGTTTTCATACCCAAACTGGTGGAGCTACCTTAACAGCTCAACAACCTTTAAATAATATTAGCAGGGTTACTATTCAAACCCTTGCAGCTGTTCTAGGAGGCACGCAAAGCTTGCATACTAATGGTTATGATGAGGCATTGAGTTTACCAACAGAAGAAGCGGCTCGAATAGCGTTAAGAACCCAACAAATTGTTGCTTTTGAAAGTGGTGCGCCGGATTCCGTAGACCCATTGGCTGGTAGTTATTTTGTAGAATCACTAACCGCTGAGGTAGAAAATAAAGCTTGGGAATTAATGAATAAAATCACCGCAATGGGAGGCAGTGTAAGTGCTATTGAACAGGGTTTTATGCAAGAAGAAATTGCCCGCAGTGCATTCGATTACCAACGCAATATTGAAAGTGGTGAAAAAATTATTGTAGGGGTAAATAAATTTACTATTGACAAAGAAAATCCAGTGCCCGGATTTAAAATAGACGATAGTATTCGTCTGTTACAAACAGCTAAGTTGGCTGAATTAAAAAGCAAAAGAGATCAAGCAAAAGTAGCACAATGTTTAAGTGCAATTAAAGCGGCAGCTTCAGGTACAACCAACTTAATGCCACTAGTTATAGAAGCGGTTGAAACCTATTGTACACTTGGCGAAATTGCAGATACACTTCGCCAAGTATACGGAGAACATAGGTGATTTATAATACGGTTATCAGGGCAAAAATTACTCCTGGTATCCAGAATAATAAAGTAAGTAATACACTAATCCAAAATGTGCCGTTGGTAGTGCCTTCGTGTAGGTAAACAGCTAATGGAGGAAGTAAAATGGCAAGAATAGCTAATAATACTTTATCTGTTGAAGGAGTAGCATTTGCTTTATTGGCTTTATACTCTTTCATCAAACTCTTTACTTCTTTTAGTTTAGCTTTTCTG
Source organism: Sediminibacterium sp. (assembly GCA_046289145.1). Lineage (GTDB taxonomy): Bacteria > Bacteroidota > Bacteroidia > Chitinophagales > Chitinophagaceae > Sediminibacterium. The sequence goes on along the minus strand of JBKBWE010000330.1, from coordinate 567 downwards.
TCTACTCTAGACAAACTTTTAAATTGACTCATGGCGTCTGTTACAACAGCATCATCCATTGTTATGGCTGCACTAGTAGTAGTCTTGTTGGTTTCACCCGTTGTTGTGCCAACAGATGAGGCAGTGGCTGTTGAAAAGTTTAAAACAATTGCAGCTGCAAGTAAATAAGTAATTTTTTTCATAAGTATTCCGGTTTCCTTGAAGTTACACTAAGTTTAACAGATTCTCCTTTTTATATTTCTAATTCCACTTCATTTAATAAAGGTATTCAGTACCTTAGGAAATCTTAATTATAAGCTCCATATGAAAAAAATGATTGCCCTTTTATTATTGATTTCGGGCTCTGCAGTGGCACAGCCTACTGCAGCTAGGCTTGATCAATTATTCAAAGATGAAAACGCCAAAGTAATCAATTGGCGTAGGTATTTTCATGAATTCCCTGAATTAGGGAATCGAGAATTTAATACCTGTAAAAAAGTAGAAGAAACCTTAAAAAGTTTTGGAATTAGTACACGAATTGTTGCAAAAACTGGCGTAGTGGGTGTATTAAAGGGTGGTAAACCAGGT
>JBKBWE010000329.1:0-2880 GCA_046289145.1 Sediminibacterium sp. | reverse complement strand
GCTTTTAAGCAATCTAAAAAGAAAGCTACTATAAAAGATATTAAAGCTTTATTAGCTGCATGGTAAAAAAAGTTTTTTTGTTAAAATTTAATTAACAGGCAACGGCACGTATTTTGCCAGCGTCTATTCTGTATAAAAGCCAACCATTTATTAAATGGCTTAATTCCTTAAAACTATTTGCTTGAGATAATCATGCTGTGTAATGCGGCCTAGCAAATTATTGACTTAACAAAAAACAGAATAGATGGCATAATGCTACACTAAAACCTTCAACCATGAAAAAAACAAACCCCCTTTATTTTATTGCTGCTGCAGCAATTTTAGTGTCCTTTGTGTTTACAGCATGTAACAAATCTTCATCTGTTGAAAGTCCAATTGGCACTCAGTCTGTATCCTTGTATTTAACCGACGCTCCAGGCGTTTTTGACAATGTTTTTATCGATATTAAATCGGTGTCTTTGTTGATTGATACGAGTAAAGACACTCGTAAAAAAGACACTTGCGATTGGGATAGAATAGGAAGTTCAAGACATGAAAAAAATGATTCTTCGTTGGTATGGCAAGACCTTGGTGTAAAAGCAGGTGTATATGATATATTGAAGTTGCGTAATGGGGTTGATACTTTGCTTGCTACCAACACTGTGTTTAAAGGTGCCATTCGATTAATTAAAATTGAATTAGGTTCTACTCATACTTTGGTAAAAGATAGTGTTAGGTATCCATTAAATATTCCATTTAATGAAAAGCCATATGTGCTAATTAAATTAAAAGGTGGCGAATGGGACGAATTTTTGCCCAATCGTTCAAGACTTTGGTTAGATTTTGATATCAGTAGATCAATCATTGAAAAAAATAACCAGTTTTACTTGAAGCCATATATTAAATTCTTTACTGTTAAATCTACAGCAGGTATATCTGGCAAAGTAACGCCAAAAGAGGCGCAGGCGGTTATAACTGTATTCAATAATAAAGATACTGCTTATGCATTGCCCAATCATGAAGGATACTTTAAAATTCGTGGTTTAGCTGATGGAACTTACAGTGTTTTTGTAAACGCTTCTAATGGTTATGCCGACACTACCATCAATAATGTGGTTGTTTCAAAAACCAAAGAAGCCCAATTAGGTTTGATCACTCTCAAAAAATAGTTTGTTGATATTTCCCTCGATTGTACTATCCCGGCAACTATTGTTGTCGGGATTTTGTATTTTACAGGATGCAAGAAAATAAATTTCTTTTATACGGTGCCAATGGGTATACAGGTAGACTGATTGCTTCAATGGCAAGTCAATATGATCTAATTCCTGTTTTAGCGGGTAGAAATGAAACTGCTTTAGCATTGATGGCTAAGGAATTGTCATTAACCTACATAGTAGTAGACTTAGATGATGCAGATAAATTAGTTGAAGAATTGAAGTCATTTAAAGTGGTATTACATGCTGCTGGACCTTTTATGCATACAGCATTAAAGATGTCGAAAGCCTGTATAAAAGCGGGTGTTCATTATTTAGATATTACTGGCGAAATAGGGGTATTTGAATTATTGAAAAAAATGGGGGGAGATTTTGCGCAAAGAGGAATCATGGTTATGCCAGGAGTGGGGTTTGATGTAGTGCCTACCGATTGTATGGCTAAGTTTCTTTTTGATCAAATGCCAGAAGCAACTCATTTGAAATTGGCTTTTGCTTCTGTTGGCGGAAAATTGTCTCATGGAACAGCTACCACTATGGCAGAAGGAATGGGAGAGGGAGGTGCTGTCAGAGAAAACGGAAGAATTATAAAGAAACCACTGGGGCATAAAGGAATGTGGGTCAATTTTAGCAATAAGAAATTATTTACTATGACCATTCCATGGGGTGATATTTCTACTGCATTTACAACTACTGGAATCCCCAATATTGAAACCTATACTTCAGTTTCTCCTAAAACCTTTTCCATGCTTAAATGGCAAGGCTTATACAATTGGGTCCTAAAATTGTCTTTTGTTCGCAATTATTATAAAAAGAAAATTAAAAAAATGCCCGCTGGTCCAGACGAAGCCATGCGTAAAAAAGCAAAGTCATTGGTCTGGGGAGAAGTAACCAATTCAGAGGGTCATTCTTTAAATGCAAATTTAGAAGGACCTGAAGGATATACATTGACTGCATTAAGTAGTTTGATTATACTTAAAAAAGTACTTTCAGGTAATTTTAAGCCAGGCTATCAAACGCCAGCAGCCTGCTTCGGAGCAGACTTGGTATTAGAAATTCCAGGGGTAACTAGATCAATGGCTTAATCTTCCTTTTTTTAATTCATATTTGCCAGCATTGTTAATGTTAAGATTATGGCGTCTAATAAAAAAGCAGCGGTTGGTTTTATTTTTATCACTATACTTATAGATGTTATAGGAATTGGTTTAATTATTCCTGTGGTGCCAAAATTGATTGAAGAATTGGTACATAGTAGTAGTGCTAGCCTAGCTTCTCAATATGGCGGATGGCTTACATTTTCCTATGCTTTTATGCAATTTTTAGTGTCTCCTATTTTAGGCAATTTGAGTGACCAATTTGGAAGAAGACCTGTCTTATTATTTTCTTTATTTGGTTTTGGTATTGATTACTTATTTGTAGCATTTGCACCCACCATCACTTGGTTATTTGTAGGCAGAATTATTGCTGGTATCACAGGCGCTAGTATTACTACCGCATCCGCATATATGGCCGATATTAGTACACCTGAAAATAGGGCCCAAAATTTTGGGATGATTGGTGCAGCTTTTGGCTTAGGTTTTATTATAGGACCTATGCTGGGCGGGTTATTGGGCGAGTATGGATCAAGGGTTCCTTTCTTTGTTGCAGCTGGCTTAGCATTAGCCAATTGGTTGTATGGTTATTTTGTTTT
>JBKBWE010000037.1:0-14836 GCA_046289145.1 Sediminibacterium sp. | reverse complement strand
TCTGGCATTGGAATATATGCAGGAAAGGGAGGTGCCCATGGACCATAAGAAGCTCCACTCAATACTGCAGAAAAAATATCTACAATACTACCTAATGCATAGCCTTTATGACTACCGTGTTCTCTATCTGAACCCAAAGGCAACAAAGCCCCATCTTTTTTTAAAATATTGGCATCTGTACTTGATTGTCCTTGCAAGTCTTGTACCCATCCTGATGGAGTATCCTGGCCTTTTCTCTGTAATATTTCCAACTTCCCATTGGCAGCAGTAGTTGTAGCGAAATCTGCCAAAAATGGAGGCTGATCTTTTGCAGGAATAGCTACTGCGATTGGATTGGTACCCAACATTTTTTCTTTGGAAAAAGTTGGAGCAACCAAGGCACTTGCATTGGTCATAGCAATTCCTATCATATCTTTTTCTACAGCCATCATAGCATGATAACCTGCAATCCCAAAATGATTAGAGTTTTGAACAGCAACCCAACCTGTTCCAACAGCCGTTGCCTTTTGTATAGCGATCTCCATTGCATAAGGAGCTACAACCAAGCCTAAGCCTTGATCGCCATCTACTACAGCTGTTGATGGTGTTTCATGAATTATATGAATATTAGGCTTAGTATTAATTCTTCCTGCTTGCCATAACCTTACGTAACCACTTAATCTTGCAACACCATGACTATCTATCCCACGTAAATCTGCTGAAAGCAAAACCTTAGATGCAATTGTTGCGTGTTCAGATGAACAACCCATCCCAATAAATACTGCATGGGTAAATGAATAGAGTTGCTCATAGGGGAATATTTTTTCCATAACTGCAATGTACGAAGCAATCATGAATCTAATAATATGATAACAAAGCTATCCTTCTACCCATTCTTTAAATGCAGTAACTTTTTCTCGACTTACAACTACTTCGTCCAAATAATTGCCTACAGACAAAATGATTTTCAACCGACTATTTATATGTGTTTTAATTTCTCGAATTGCTAGAGTACTACATATAACTCTTCGATTTACCCTAAAAAAATTGGAGGGATTAATCATTTGTTGAATTTTTTCTAATGAATAATCAACAGGATACCTTGCTCCATCACTATTCACTAAATAAACTATTTTTTCACTAACATAGAAGTAAGCAATATCAGCTATGTTAACGAAAAACATTCTACTTCCTAAATGGATTAGAAATCTATTTTTGTACTCAAATTTGGTTTTAATCGCATGAATATCTATGTCTCCAGAATGATACCCCTTAATTAGATTATACAAAGGTTCAACATTCTCCTGATCATCTGCAATTATCAATATTTTCATAGAATTCTTACAAGAACATCATGTATAAAAAAATGTTTACCCCTAACAGTAAGTATTTATAGGCATTGGTTGTATTTGTAATCCGCTGATTTTGTTGAAAAAATACTTAAAAAAAAACCCGGGTTAACTTATCGTTTACCCGGATTTTCAATTTTTTATTTATCAAAAAATAGCTAAAAGGTTTATAGCAATAAAACCCTGTTAATTAAATGTACAACCCCATTCGTTGCAACGATATTCACTCCATCTAGATTGATGTTTGATACTGGATTTGTACTAGTCGTGATTTTCACCGAAGGAGGTGTTAATCCTATTGTTAAAGTTCCACCTTGCAAAGTAGTAGCTGTAGCGCCATTCACTAAATCACTTGCAAAAACATTGGTACCTAATACATGATAACTAACAACTGTAGTTATTAAATTGGTAGATGCAGCATTTATATCAGCAGCTGAATTAAATCCAGCCGCATTAAATGCGGCATTTGTAGGGGCAAAAACGGTTAATTTACCTTCTGCGCCAATAGCATTCAATAATCCAGCCTTAGATGCCGCAGCTACTAGAAGCGATAAATTGGGATTACCTGCGGCAATTTGTTGAATAGTTTGCGTAGGAGGAATTAAAACATTTTCAATGGCATGTATTACACCATTACTTGCACTAATATCAGCCGATTTAACTTTTATCCCATTAACAAATACGCCATTTACATTTCTTGATGCAAATACTTTTTTACCTTGAAGCGTAACAACGGCATCACTCACCGGAACATCTGAAGATCTTACTACAACAGGCAAAACATGGTAAGAAAGTATGTCTGCAACTTGAGCAGCAGTTAATGATTGAAGTGTACTTGCTGTAATGCCAGCAGCTTCAAATGCAGCATTATCCGGGGCAAATACAGTAAGTGTTCCACTAGATAATGCACTACTTATACCTGCTTTATCTACTGCAGCTTTAAGGGTACTAAAGTTGGCATTGGTATTAACAATGTCTGCAATAGTTGTTGGAGCCGGAGCATCCTTCTTACAACCGCTACCAACTAATAGGATTAAACTTAATCCCACTAAAATCTTTTGTAAAAATTGTTGATTTTTCATGTATAAAAGTTTAAACATTAGAACAGTACATTACACCAATCGTTGCCCATGTTTTATTGAACTGTTGAATAGAAAGGTTAAACTGATATAGATCAAAATTTAATTGTAAAATAATAGTGCCTAAAAATGTTGCAAAAAAAAATGGTATTGCAAATTGCAATACCATTTAATATTCTTTCAATGTTTATTTATGTTAAAATGGCAAATCATCAAAAGGTTCTGTGATATCGTTTGATGTTGGCGTAGAAGCTTTATTCACTGGAGGTGCAGGTTGATATCCGCCAGTATTATATCCTCCAGATGATGGAGCAGCATCATTGCTTTTGCTTCCTAATAATTGAACACTACTCACTCTTAAAGATAAAGTAGCACCATTGGTTCCTTCTTTAGTAGTATAAGTTCTTACATCTGGTTGACCTTCAACATAAACCTGTGTGCCTTTCTTTAAATAAGGAGCAATACCCGTTCTTTCAGTCCAATAAGCGCAGTCTACCCATGTAGTTTTATCCTTTTGGTTCCCTTGAGCATCCTTATAACGTTCGGTATGTGCAACAGTGAAATTGATCACATTTTTGCCATTTACATTATTTAAGATGGCATCTTTCCCTAGATTGCCGATAGCGGTTAATTTAATCATAGCTGTTTTTTTATCAATGTCTAAAAATTGAAATTAAGTAAAATGCGTATTAACCGCAGATCCTTTTTCTTTTTAACTGTTAATATCGTATCCCGAAACCCATTTTTGGAACCGATGTTCTACTTTTGCTTAAAAATGCAAGTAAAATGAGCCGTAAAGGAAAAGTACTGGTGGCAATGAGCGGAGGTATCGACAGTACCGTTACGGCTTTAATGTTACACCATGAGGGTTATGAAGTAATTGGTATTACCATGAAAACATGGGATTATGCCAGCAGCGGCAGCAGTACCAAAGAAACGGGGTGCTGCAATATCGATTCCTTTAATGATGCTAGACAAGCAGCCGTTCACCATGGATTCCCTCACTTTATTTTAGACATTCGCGAAGAATTTGGCGACTTTGTAATTGAAAATTTTGTAGAAGAATATTTAGCAGGTCGTACTCCCAACCCTTGTGTAATGTGCAATACACATATTAAATGGAGGGCATTGCTAAAAAGGGCCAATGCATTAGGATGTGATTATATTGCTACAGGTCACTATGCAGAAATTAGACAGCATACAAATGGCCGATATGTAATCAGTAAAGGATTAGACGACACAAAAGACCAAAGTTATGTTCTTTGGGGATTAGACCAGGAATTGCTTAGTAGAACTATGATGCCGTTAGGAGGATACCATAAATCTGCCATCAGACAAATGGCAATGGATATGGGATATCCTGAATTGGCTAAGAAAAGTGAGAGTTATGAGATTTGTTTTGTTCCAGATAACGATTATAGAGGATTTTTAAAAAGAAGAGTAGAAGGACTTGAAGAACAAGTTGCAGGTGGCTGGTTTGTAGATAAAACTGGGAAAAAACTAGGACAGCATAAAGGCTACCCATTTTATACAATTGGTCAGCGTAAGGGATTAGATATAGCCATGGGACATCCAGTATATGTTACTTCAATTAATCCAGATACCAATACGGTAGTTTTGGGAGATGAGTCTGATTTAGAGCAAAACGACATGATGGTCGGCAAATTAAATTGGATCAAATATGATGGTATTTCCGATGGAATGGAAGCCAATACTAGAATTCGCTATAAAGACAAAGGTGCGCTCAGCAACTTGTTCAATGAACCCAATGGAATCATTCGTGCTCGATTTTATGAAAATGTAAAAAGTATAGCCCCAGGACAGAGTGCTGTATTCTACGAAGGCAATGATGTAATTGGAGGAGGCATCATTCAACGAGGTGAATTGATCTTAAATAACTAACCCATCTTCTTAAAAAGCGCTACAAACATAGTATCTGCTTTTACATCATAGCCATTAATAATACTATGTTCAGTCAGTTTCATAAAAGGAAACTTGTGCTCAATATATGGAATCATCGCTTCGTTTTCTGCATCAAAAACAGAACAAGTAATGTATAAGAAAAATCCATTATTCCGAAGTTTAGACATGGCATTTTGCACAATCTGTTGCTGTAACTGCTGGAAAACACTTATTTGTTGATCATTAAATTGTGTTAGTTGTTCAGGCGTTCTACCCCAAGTACCACTACCTGTGCAAGGAGCATCACAAATAATCAAATCAAACTGCATTCCCGCTAATTCAGGAGCGGAGATAGGCTTACTTAAGTCGGCAATTAAAGATTGGTATTTTCGAATACCTGCCCTTTCAAATCTTTGAGCTAAATTCTGTATTATATTCTTACGAATATCAGAAACAGTCAATTCCATATTACCTAAAACATCTCTTGCTAAAATAGATTTTCCACCACTGGCCGCACAACAATCCCAAATATCAACAGAAGCATCTTTGCCCTTGCGTAGTTGTTTACACGCTTCCATAATGAAAGCCGTTTGCTGTGAACTATAATCTTGAACTACGTAATCTTTGTCTAATTCTGCAACACCTTCTAATTTGGTCCCATTAGGCAATGCAAAACAAGATTCAGTAACTGATTTGTATTCAATGCCAGCACTGGTTAATGCTTTTATAACATTGGGTAATCTGCCTGGTCGAACCCTAATAAATAAATCTGGTTGAACTAAATGAGATTCACTGAATTTGTCAATATCAATTGATTTACTTAAACAGGAAACGAAAGGAAATATTTGTGTTGGGTTAAAATAAGCAATATGATTTTTTACAAAATCAATTCGTTGATGAACCGCCGATGGCCAATCATTTAACCATTGTTCATCAAATAAATCAACCCATACTCCTGGTTCATCATTACAAAGATATAATGCAGTTTTCAAAGCCAATTCCCAATCAATTCCCACCATGGAATTCCCTGTTCTAAAATAACAGAAACAAATTTGAGAAATATACCTTCTATCTTTTGAACCAAATTTTTTGTTGGCTGCAAAATGGGTTTTTAAATACGCCGCAAAAGGCATATCACCATTATAAGCAGTAATAATTGCAGCTGCAGAACGCAAATAATTTTCAGCGTACTTCACTATAGTTCTAGTAATGCTTTCACAGGGTCTTTACCCATTAATAGTAATGCAGGATTTTCTAAAAGATCCTTTACACGAACCAAAAAGCTTACGCTTTCTCTTCCATCAATAATTCGATGATCATAGCTTAGTGCCAAGTACATCATTGGCCTAACAACTACTTGACCATTAATTGCCATTGGGCGTTCCTGTATTTTGTGCATCCCTAAAATAGCACTTTGTGGAATATTTATAATTGGTGTACTCATTAAACTTCCAAATACACCCCCATTAGTGATGGTAAATGTACCCCCCTGTAATTCTTCTGCTGTTAATTTACTGTCTCTTGCTTTTCCTGCTAATTCTACCACTTTCCTTTCAATATCTGCCATGCTAAGACTCTCCACATTACGCATTACTGGCACCGTTAAACCCCTTGGAGTACTTACAGCAATACTTATGTCTGCGTAGTCATGATAAATAATTTGATCACCATCAATATATGCGTTTACAGAAGGCCACTCTCCTAAAACAATAGCACAGGCTTTTGCAAAGAAACTCATGAATCCTAAGTTAACACCATGCCCCTCTTTAAATTTATCTTTATACTGTTTCCTTATTTCCATTATTTGCGTCATATCCACTTCGTTAAAAGTGGTGAGCATTGCAGTGGTATTTTTAGATTCCACCAATCTTCTGCTAATGGTTCTACGCAATGCACTCATTTTTTCTTGACGTACATTCCTACTGAACAATGCACCATCAGGAGCAAATGATTTTTTGCCAGGATTATTTAGCGCATCTAATACATCTTGCTTCATGATTTTACCACCAGTACCAGAAGGGGTAATAGATTTTGTATCAACTTTTTTGTCTGCAATAATAGCAGAAGCCACAGGGCTTGCTTTTATATCATTTGGAACTGCTGTTACTGCAGCTTGGTTAACAGGTGCAACAGGTGTTGTTGCTGTAGCAGGCGTAGAAACCGTTGATGCAATTCCTTCAGGCTTTGTGGCCATTTCATCTATATTAGCTAATACATCTCCAATATTAAGCGTATCCCCTTCTTTACCAATAGTTGTAAGAATACCCGCTTTCTCTGCATTCACTTCAAATGTGGCTTTTTCACTTTCTAACTCAACTATCACCTCATCACGTTCAACCCATTCGCCATCTTTTTTAGTCCACTTCAAAAGGGTTACTTCATTTATAGATTCTCCAACTGTTGGTACTTTTATTTCGATCATAACGATGTATTAAAAAGGTATTATTTAAATATTAAATGCGGTATCAATAATTTCAGCTTGTTCTTGGGCATGCACTTTAGCATATCCGGTTGCAGTAGCAGCGCTTGCATTTCTACTGATTACTCCAAAATTGATTGTTTTTAAATTGGTCTGTAAGAATCCAGCAGCACCCATATTCAATGGCTCTTCTTGAACCCAAAACCAAGTTGCTTTATGGTATTTTTTGTACAATAAATCAAGTTGCTGATAAGGCAATGGATAAATTTGTTCTAATCGAACAATTGCAATGTCATTTCTATTTTCTTTTAGCTGTTTATCTGCCAATTCAAAATATAATTTACCAGAACAAAACAATACCTTTTTTACCCCTGAAGCATCTGTAACAAAAGCATCATCAATCAACTCTTTAAATCCGCCAGAAGTAAAATCTTCTTTAGCACTATATGTTCCCGGATTTCTCAAATTGGCTTTAGGAGAAAAATTGATTAAAGGCTTTCTAAAATTCCAACTCACTTGTCTTCTAAATGCATGGAATAAATTAGCTGCACTGGTAATATTGGTAATCACCATATTCAATTCTGCACACATTTGAAGAAAACGCTCCATTCTTGCACTACTGTGTTCAGGGCCTTGGCCTTCATAGCCGTGTGGCAATAACATCACTAATCCATTTTGGCGCTGCCACTTTTGTTCACCGGCTGCTATAAACTGATCTATCATGGTTTGAGCACCATTACAGAAATCTCCAAATTGAGCTTCCCAAATAACCAATGCATTAGGATTAGCCATCGCATAACCATACTCAAATCCTAATACCCCATATTCACTTAATAAAGAATTGTAAATCCTAAACTGCTGTTGTCCTTCTTTAAAATGATTTAATCGATTGTATTCTTGATTAGTTTCTTCGTCTCTAATTACTGCATGTCTATGACTAAATGTACCACGCTTCACGTCTTGACCACTCATTCTCACAATATTGCCATCTGTCAAAATTGACCCATAAGCCATTAATTCTGCAGTAGCCCAATCAACCTTGCCTTCAGTTTCGAATAACTTGATTTTATCTTGGATAAGTTTTTCTATTTTTTTTAATGGCTTTAAATCGGCAGGCCATTTCATTAATCCTTTAAACAACAATTCAAAATGATGATCATCAATTGCTGTTGAAGGAGAGTATTCAAAATCAGCTGGAGTCGATTTTACAAAAGATTTCCAAATTAATTCAGGTGGCTGGTATTTATATGGAAGCGGATTTTGTTTTACTTCATCCAATCGCTCCTGCAAATCTGACCAGAATTTTTTCTCCATTCCCTTGGCCAATTCTTGCGCATCAGATGTTCCATTTTCAATTAGAAACTGGGTATAAATTTCTCTTGGATTCTGGTGCTTATCTATTAACGCGTACAACTGGGGTTGAGTATATTTTGGGTCGTCCCCTTCATTATGGCCATGTTTTCTATAACATACCATATCAATGAAAATATCTGAATGAAATTGATCTCTATAACGTGTTGCAATTTCAGCACATTTAACTACTGCCTCAGCATCATCTCCATTAACATGCAGTACAGGTGCTTGAACCATAGCGGCAACAGAGGTAGAATAATCAGCACTTCTAGCATCATCAAAATCGGTTGTAAATCCAATTTGGTTATTAATAACAAAATGAATAGTACCACCAGTATAATATCCACGAAGTTTGCTCATTTGCAATACTTCATAAACAATACCTTGGCCAGCTACAGAAGAATCTCCATGAATTAAAATGGGTAAAATATTTTCAAAATGACTTTCGGAAATAAGGTCAGCTTTTGCTCTAGCAAAACCAACCACTACGGGATCTACCGCTTCAAGATGTGAAGGATTGGGCATCAATTTCAAATGAATGGTTTTATCATCCATTGTTTTTACTTCACTACCATATCCCATATGATATTTAACATCGCCACTTCCCATAGTTTGATCAATAGTAGCAGTGCCTTCGAACTCACTAAAAATTTGCTCATAGGTTTTACCCATGATATTAGCTAATACATTAAGCCTCCCTCTATGCGCCATTCCAATTACCACTTCTTGTATATCGTGGTTAACAGCAGTATTAATGATTGCATCAAGTGCAGCTATGGTTGTTTCTCCACCTTCAAGTGAAAACCTTTTTTGCCCAATATATTTAGTGTGTAAAAACTTTTCAAACATCACACCTTGATTCAACTTTTCAAGGATTCGCTGTTTTTTGTTTAATGGCAGTGGTTTAGCAAATTGTTGCTCCATTTCTGCAGTTAAAAAATCAACGCGCTTTTGATCACTAATGTACTTAAACTCTATTCCAACATGATTGGCATAGGTATTTTGCAGATGAGTTAAAATATTTTTTAAAGTAGTGGCACCCAGTCCAATCAAGTTCCCAGCCTGGAAAACCGTATTTAAATCAGCATCAGATAATCCGAAAAATGACAAGTCCAAATTAGCACCTCTGTCTTTTCTTGTTCTTATTGGATTGGTCTTTGCAATTAAATGCCCCTTATTTCTGTAGCCCAGAATAAGCCTGTACACTTTAATTTCCTTCATCCAATCCGCTGAAGCAGATGATACTCCTTCAACTGAAGCCTGACCTGCAGTATAATTACCTGCAACAGCAAAGTCAAAACCTTCAAAAAACTTCCTCAAATCGGGGTCAACGCTCTCGGGATTGGTTAAAAAGTCTTGATAAAGACCCTCTATGAACGCCGGATGTGAATTGGTGATGTACGAAAAATCCTTCATTTGGCTTATTTATGCAGCTTTTAAATCTAAATTGTTCGCAAATATCGGTCATTGGGGGCAGAAAATAAACCAAAAAATAAGCTAAAACCCACTATTTTATACACAGTAGTCGTTTTGCCCAAAATCAATAATTTTCTAGTTTTTTGCAATTTAAATTTGAAATTTGTTAGAAAGCCCCTACCTTTGCCGTCCTGAAAAAAATAGAAAATGGCAAATCACTCAGCTACAAAGAAAGACGTCAGACAAGCCGCTAAGCGCCGTGACCGTAACCGTTACTATGGTAAAACTACCCGTAACGCAATCCGTGACCTAAAAACAAGCGCAGAAAAGAAAGGATACGAAGAAAAACTTCCTGATGTTATTTCTATGATCGACAAGTTGGCAAAACGTGGAATTATCCATAAGAATAAAGCAGCCAACCTTAAGAGCAAATTAGTGAGAAAAGCAACTGCATTAGCATAATTGCTCAATTACTTTAAATAGTTAAAGCCAATCACTAGATTGGCTTTTTTTATTTTTTTACTGGCAAGATTACAACAAAACTATTCAGATTCTCAGCTATGGCTTTGTAGGTTAAGCTCCCTTTGTGAATGATTATGATGCGATTAATAATTGCTAAGCCAAGTCCAAACCCTTTTTTCTTTCCTACATTGCTTCCTCTAAAAAATGGGATCATCATTTTCTCTGCCTCTTCAATACTTAATTGATCCCCTTTATTTTGAAATTTAATTCTTACTGTTTTATTGTCAGTTATTAATCGAATGCTCACTGATTTATCTTCAGAATATAAATAAGCATTTTTCATTAGGTTAATGAATGCAGCTCTAAGTAAAGCTTCATTACCCTTTACCATCAATTGCTCATCTTCGGATGGTAAATTATCAAAAGAAAAAGCTGTTTTAGCATCAGGAAAACTTTTATTGAAATAGGCAACCGTATCAAATAATAACTCATCAATGCGCAAGTAAGGCCACTCATCCATGAATTCCATTTGTTCATTTTGAGAAATCAATAACAATGAATTGGTTAATTCAATCAAATTTTGTTGGTCCTCTTTTAAAGACATCAATACCTTTCGATACCCTTCAACGTCATAATTACTATTTAAAGCGGCTTCAGTTTGAGACAACATCACTGCAAGGGGGGTTCTTAATTCATGTGATGTGTGGTGCACATAACTTTTCCTGAACTCAAATGCAGTTTTAATTCGCTCAAGCATTGCATTAAAATTTTGCGCAATTGCATTTATTTCATCCTTTGCAGGTTTTACAAAAATTCGCTCCGATAAATTAAGCTCATTGGTTCTTTGCATTTGATTACTTAATTCTACAATAGGTTTGATTGCCTGACGTACAAAAAGAAATGACATTACCGCAGTTAATAACAACGACCCTGCAAATACGCTTGCAAGAATCAGTTTCATAGTACTCAGCTTGCGCAAACCAACTCTATCAAATGCAGTTGTAATTAAATATTGATGTTGATTAGGCTTGTAAGCCACTACTATTTGGTGATTGTTTACATCGGTGAATCTAATTACCCCGATTTTTTTGACTTTCTTTAAATCAAGAATAGGAAAATTGATATTGATTCTATTCCCTAAACTAAAGACTAAAGAACCAGTAGAATCTAATACATATAATCGCTCATTAACCAGTTCAATTCTATGTACTCGTAATATATCTTCTTGAAATACTACCGGTGACTTCTGTTTTAAATCGCTATAAATATCATACAAGTCATTGCCTTCAGACTGCACCCTATTATAGTAATCTTCTTCCCTATACGAAGAATACAAAAAATAAATACTGGTACAAGCAATTAATAAAATGGCAGCAACAAAGCTTGTGAAAAGCAGTGCAAACCGAAGTTTTAAATTCATGAAATTACTTTATAAAGTAACCAAAGCCTGGTTTGGTATGTATAAGTTTGGTGTTAAATGGTTTATCAATTTTATTCCTTAAAAAACTGATGTATACTTCAATAGTATTAGTACCTGTATCAAAACTTAAATCCCAAACTTTTTCTAAAATTTCTTGTTTCGAAATTACTCTCTCGGGAGTTCTTATCAATAATGTTAACAGTGTAAACTCTTTAGAAGTTAGATTAATAGTAATTCCGTTTCTTTTAACCGATTTGAGTTTAAAATCAATTTCTAAGTCTGCGTAAACTAATTTCTCATGTTTGTCAGCTGAATCAGTTCTTTTAAACAACACTTTAAGCCTTGCAAAAAGTTCGTCAAAATGAAATGGCTTAACTAAATAATCATCTGCGCCCATATTAAAAGCAGCAACTTTATCATGTATTTCGCCAACTGCAGTTAACATAACAATAGGAATATTTGCGCTTCGTTTTCTAAAATCATTGCAAAGTGCCATTCCATTTTTACCAGGCAAATTAATATCTAGCAAAGCCATGGAATAATCGTTTTCCATAAACATTTTATCCGCTTGCAACCCATTTTCGGCAACGTCAACATCATACCCAACCCTAGTTAACTCTTCTTGTATGGCTTTTGCTAATTTAGCTTCGTCTTCAGCCAAAAGTATTTTATACTTCTTCTCCATTAATCAATTTTTTTTACATTACCAGCACCTACAATTTTTTGACTCACTTCTGCATTTCCTTTATAAAATACATCACCAGAACCCACAATTTTAATATTGAGTGAAACATCTGCATGCACTTTCACATTGCCATTTCCAGCAATTTTAATAGTAGCGTTTTCCGATTTGAGCAATTCAACATTACAATCCCCTGTGCCTGCAATATCAAAAGAGGCATTTTTAGTTTCTCCTTGTAAATTCACATTTCCTGACCCTTTAATATCTACTTCAATTTTGGGGGTATTTACAGCTAAGTCTACATCTCCCTGTCCTGCAATATCAATTTTTAATTCATTGCCTCCTGTAAACTTTTCAGCTCCTTTAACATTGCCAGAACCAGCTAAATTAATCCCAGTTAAAATAGGCGTTGTAATAGTAATTTTAATGCCATGGTCAGACTTTAGATTAAACTTAGATTTGGTTTTAAGCACTAATTCATCATTGCTTTCAGAAAGTAGAATATATTTCTGTAAGTTCTCATCGGTTTCAATAGATACAGATGCAGTTTTCCCTGGTATTAAAACAATATCAAAATTCCCT
This sequence comes from Sediminibacterium sp., assembly GCA_046289145.1. Lineage (GTDB taxonomy): Bacteria > Bacteroidota > Bacteroidia > Chitinophagales > Chitinophagaceae > Sediminibacterium. The sequence goes on along the minus strand of JBKBWE010000037.1, from coordinate 2,193 downwards.
TTTAATACTATTTTTTCTGCTTTTGAGACTTTTCTATTCTCGGTTACAATGTCCCCATTACCATGAATGGATTTTCCTATCCAATTACAGGAAATAAAAACCATTGATAGTAAAAGAGCAGCAAAAATATTGCTTTTCATATTAAATAAATTATGGTACCCGAAAGGTAGCAAAAAAGCGCATAAATATGGGAACAAGTAAAATTGAATTAACTTTGCCCTCATGACAGAAAAAATACTGATTCTCGATTTTGGTAGTCAATATACCCAGTTAATTGCCCGTGCAGTTCGTGAAGCGAATATTTATTGTGAAATTATCCCTTTTCACAAGGCATTTACCATAGATTCTTCATTAAAAGGGGTCATTTTAAGCGGTTCCCCATTCAGTGTAAATGAAGAAAATGCACCTACCGTAGATATTGCATCATATATTTCGCAACTACCCGTATTAGGAGTATGTTATGGAGCTCAATTAACAGCTAAAGTATTTGGAGGTAAAGTAGACAAGTCTGACAAAAGAGAATATGGTAGAGCTCAATTAGATATACAACAACAAGACCAGCTATTCAGTGGAATCAGTACAAAGTCTCAGGTTTGGATGAGCCATAGTGACTCCATTAAAAGCTTACCGGAAGGATTCACCATTTTAGCAACAACTGAAAGCATTCCTGTTGCTGCTTTCAAAAAAGAAGGTACAGATACTTATCCCTTGTATGGTTTTCAATTTCACCCAGAAGTATACCATTCAACAGAAGGTAAAAAAATGATTAAAAATTTCTTGGTAGATATTTGTGGATGTAGCCAAAACTGGACTCCCGCTTCATTTGTGGAAGAAACGGTAGCCAAACTAAAAGAAGAAATTGGAGACAAGCAGGTAATCATGGCTTTAAGTGGGGGTGTAGATAGTACTGTTGCGGCTACATTAATTGCAAAAGCCATTGGACCAAGACTACACGGAATATTTGTAGACAATGGGGTATTAAGAAAAGACGAATTTGAACAAGTATTAGATACCTATAATGCAATTGGTTTAAATGTAAAAGGGGTTGATGCTAAAGAACTTTTTTATGCAGCATTAAAGGATCAAACAGATCCAGAAGCAAAACGAAAAGCTATTGGCAAATTGTTTATTGATGTATTTCAATCAGAATCACTTCAATTAGAAAATATTTCTTTTTTAGGTCAGGGAACCATTTATCCAGACGTAATTGAAAGTGTAAGTGTTCATGGGCCTTCTCAAACCATTAAGAGTCACCACAATGTTGGAGGATTACCCGACACCATGCACCTTTCTTTGGTTGAACCATTAAGGTATTTGTTTAAAGATGAAGTAAGAAAAGTAGGACTAGAGCTAGGTATACCTGCGGATATGATCAACCGACACCCTTTTCCTGGGCCAGGTTTAGCCATTCGAATATTAGGTGAAGTAACTGCTGAAAGAGTAGATTTATTGCAAAGAGCAGACGCCATTTTTATTAATGGATTAAAGAAAGCAGGCTTATATACACAAGTTTGGCAAGCAGGCACCATTCTGCTTCCTGTAAAGAGTGTAGGAGTAATGGGAGATGAAAGAACCTACGAATTCACTGTAGCTTTAAGAGCAGTTACATCGGTAGATGGAATGACTGCAGATTGGGCTCATTTACCTTATGAATTCCTAGCAGATATTTCAAATGAAATTATTAATAATGTGAGAGGAATTAATAGAGTTGTGTACGATATAAGCAGCAAACCACCTGCAACTATTGAGTGGGAATAATTGAACTTAATTTAAAAGTGATGCGGTTTAAAAAATTTATATTAAGCTTGTTAATTTTAGTTGCTGGCAATCGCTTATTAGCACAGCAATCCGCTCCTTTAAAAATAGCAGTATTTGCTCCTATTTATTTAGATACTGTGTTTAATGGCAGCAATTATACTTTAGGCAACAACAATTTGCCAAAGAGCATTTTACCAGGCTTAGATTTTTACAATGGCATTCAATTAGCTATTGATTCTTTGAATGCAGAAGGACAGTCTTTAACAGTATTATTCTATGATAGCAAAAGCATAACCCCTTCTTTAAAACAAATTTTGACATCAGAATCATTACAGCAGGTTTCAATGATTATTGCATCTTTTAACAACAGGAATGAAATTAAGCCCCTAGCAGACTTTGCTTTAAATAAACAGATTCCTCTAATTTCTATGACTT
>JBKBWE010000036.1:0-14854 GCA_046289145.1 Sediminibacterium sp. | reverse complement strand
GGAAATACTACTACCACATTAAATGGTGGGGCTTCATTAGTGGGTGTTGAAAGTGGTGATGATTGTACTTTAGATGCTACTTTAGCTAGTGGCACTTTTGCCTCTGCAAATGCGGCAAATAGAATTAATGTAACCATTACTGGTTATTCTTTGTCTGGAACTGCTGCTGGAAATTATACCCTAACCCAACCAACTGGAATTACTGCAAATATTACCCCTAAAGCATTAACCATTACCGCTAATACGATCAATAAAACATATGGTGATGTATTAACAACTGGAGCGGGTGCTACTGCATTTACTTCATCTGGGTTAGTGTCTGGTGAAACCATTGCTAGTGTTACTTTAACATACGGTACTGGTGCTGCAGGAGCTGATCCTGTTACTGCTACCAATGTTGGTGGAATTGTTGCAAGTGCGCCAGTTGCTGGTGTTGGATTTTTAGCTTCTAACTATGCCATTAGCTATGTTGCAGGGGACTTAACAGTGACTCCTCGTTCACTATCGGTTAATGCAACAGCTGTAAACAAACCTTATGGTGATGTACTTACAAGTGGCCCGGGATATACTGGCTTTAATACTGTTGGTTTACAAAATGGAGAAACAGCTGGTTCCGTAACCGCAACTTTTGGAGCAGGTGCTGCTGCTGTTGATCCCGTAGGTACAACAGTTGGAGGTGTTACACTTAGTGCACTTACAGGTGGTACCATTAACCCTTCTAACTATGCTATTACTTATAATGGTACTGACTTAAATGTTGTTGCACGTACTTTAAATATTACAGCCAATAACGTTTCCAAAACTAATGGTGATGTATTAACTAGTGGTAGCGGATCAACTGCTTTTGTTGCAACTGGTTTACAAAATGGGGAAACCGCTGGAACTGTTACTATCACTTATGGTGCTGGTGCTGCAGCAATTGATCCTGCTGGTGTTTATACTGGTTCAGTTGTGCCGAGTGCATTAACTGGAGGCAGTATTGCTCCTTCTAACTATGCTATCAATTATATTGCTGGAAATATAACAGTAAGTGCTGGTTCTATCACCATTACTGCTACAAATGAAAACAAACCTTATGGCACTACTTTAACTAGTGGCGCTGGCAAAACTACATTTACAGTAACTGGTTCATTACAACCAGGTGAATCTATTACTTCTGTAACATTAACTTATGGTGCCGGTGGTGCTGCTGGTGATGCGGTGGGAGCGAATGCTGGAACAATTGTTCCTAGTTTACCTGTTGGTCTTGGCGGTTTTGTTGCGAGCAATTATATTATTACTTATGTAAGTGGAGATATAAATGTAACTACCGCACCTCTAACCATCACTGCTTCAAATGAAAACAAAGCTTATGGTACTGCACTAACTAGTGGCACTGGTAAAACTACATTCACTTCAACTGGTTTGGCTAGTGGTGAAACTATCGCTTCTGTTACTTTAACTTATGGCACTGGTGCTTTAGCAACCACTGCTGTTGGAACCAATACTGGTACGATTGTAGCAAGCGCTCCTGTGGCGGGCGTTGGCTTTAATGCTGCTAACTATGCAATTACTTATGTTAATGGCGACATCGTTGTAACCCCTGCTGCATTAAACATTACCGCAAATGCTGTTCAGAAAAACAGAGGAGATGCAATTGCATCACCTGCTACTGGTGTAACTACTTTCACTTCTACTGGTTTACAAAACAGTGAAACAATTGGATCTGTTACTATGACTTATGGAACTGGTGCCGCTGCGCTTGATCCAGTTGGTGTTAACATTGGTTCAGTTGTTCCTAGTGCTGCAACAGGTGGTACTTTTAATCCTGCTAACTATATCATTACTTATACTGCTAATGATTTAACAGTTGTACCTAGTAATAATGCTTTCTTAAGCAATCTTGTTGCTTCAACAGGTGCTTTAAATACAGCATTTAACAAGTATGATTTAGATTATGATACATATGTATTAACTGCTGTTAATAGCTTTACCGTTACTCCTACTGTTGAAAATCAGTTTGCTACAATACAAGCTAGAATTGATACTGGTAATGGTCCTGGAGCTTACGTTCCATTAACTAGTGGAGTTGCAAGTGCTCCTTTCCAAATTAGAGAAGGAGATAATATCATTGAAATCCTTGTAACTGCTGAAGATGGTGTAACTCAATTAAACTACAGAATCTTATATCGTCGTGAATCTACTTTTGTTAGTGGCGGCGGTGGCGGTGGCCTTGAAAGTAAGAGCTTGGGCGATGCAATTGCGCAACGTGTGCTTAGCAATGCCATCAACGATATGAATGGTGCAGTGGATTACAACAAATTACCTGTTGTTGAAACTGCTCAAGGTACTATCCGCTCTACTAGCACCAATAGCATCTTTAGTTTGCAATTGTCTAGCATCATGCCTGACCTTGCTACTAGAGGGTACAAAGCTTACAATAGCTCTCCTGTTGACATCGTTAGCTTTACCAATGCTAAAGAAGTGTATGCAGTTGACTATGTAAACACCAATAAAGAAACCAAAGCAGTAGCTTTCACTACTAAGACTTTGGGTGAATTATACGACCACACTAAACCAATTTGTGATCGCTTAAAAGGTGCTACCCTTTTAGATGTTGAATCAGTTAAAATTGATGGCTACAACTTTATTAACTACACCATCATTAATGATAAAGGAAACCGCGAATACGCTACCGCATTTACGGTGGGTGCTAAAGCTGGAAGAAACAGCTTTAACCTTCAAAGTGCTTTCTTAACCACTAGCTATGTAAACGAAGACCAGATGTACAACTTCCAAATCTGGGCCGCTTCTCCTAGCATCGTTAATGAAATGGTTAAAGACGTATTAGCTAAACTTAAAGATGTTGCTCAAGTTAACCAAGACGTTGTAGGTACTACTCCTGCTTCTTACATCGAGTCTGGTAAGCGTGAAGGAACCAACCTAAACTTGGTAATCAAAAATGCTTCTGCTGCAACTACTGGTTTCTTCAAGTTCGAAGACAAATCTTCTGAGTCTTCTACTGGTATCGTTACTCGTAATGTACCGTTCACTATAAAAGCCAATGGCACTTCTACTGTAGTAGTTCCGGTGGGCGACAAATACGAAAGCACTGTCTCTATGTATTTGAATGGTGAAGTAAAAGACCTAGTTTATATGTCTGATGGTACTTGGGCGGTTGATTACAATAGAAACACTACCAACGTAAGTGCTTTCAATGTAACCAACGATGCTAAGCGTACTATCTCTGCTAACGAATACCCAGTATTAAGAAACGTTGAAGTAAAAGCCAATAGCGCTGATTTCGTATCACTATTCAAATTATTGAAAGCGGGTGGTATGGAAGCTGACTTAAGCGGATACAACGGTATTAAGTTTACTGCTGCTGGTGGTTACAACTTAAGAGTAACCATGGTTAAAAATGGTGTTGCTGAGTGGAAAAACCAATACACTACTGATATCAGATTAGGTTCTGGTCAGCAAGAATACTATATCCCTTTCAGCCAATTTAAATCTGCAGGTTCTGCTAAAGTATTAGATCCAACTGATGTTACTACCCTTGTATTTACTATTGAAGTAGGTACTGGACGTAATAGCCCTATCGCTTCTACCTTTAGCAATATCAGCTTCACCAAAGAAAAACCAGTAATCAATGCTGCTGACCAGGAAGAGAAAACCATCCAGGTGTTCCCTAACCCTGTAACAGACAATGTATTTACTGCAAGCTTTGTAAGCCCTGTAGCTGGTGAGTTTACCATGAAGATTAATGATGGAACAGGACGTTCTATCTACTCTAAACAAGTAAACGTAGTCAAAGGTCCTAACGCTGTTCCTGTAAGATTGAACAACGGGGTGATTGGAACTCACTTCTTAACTCTAGAAGGTAAAGGTGTTAAGTTCGCTCCTACTACCGTAGTGATAGTGAAATAACACACAAACACAATAATCTTAAAGCCCCGTTCCAAATATTTGGAACGGGGCTTTTTTATAAATAATGATTTAAAATTGATGTTCTATATTGAAATAAGGGATCAAATTTCAACTTGAATAAACAGAATTTTACTCAAATTTTCTGAACCTTATTTTAACTTAAAATGCTTTTACTATCATCTGGCTTTGTTGGTTTGGCCAGCATTCTATTGGTCTATTTAATCAAAAGATACAAATTGGTAAGAACTACATGTATAAGCATTTATTTATTCGTTTTTTTGATGATTATTGGTTCGCATTACTACCAATTTTATGGAACAAATGAAAACATACTGACGTATACTTAATTTACATCAAGTACGCTATTCTTTTTGATAGGCCCGATTCTATATTTCTATATTAGGATATTATTGCATCAAAAAGAAATCAATCTTAAAAAAGATTGGGTGCATTTTATTCCATTTATCATCTGCATTATTTGCATTTTTCCTTGGATTACTAATAGTACAGAGGATAAAATCATTTTTGCAAGATCCGTAATAAATAACCGCTTATTACTAATGGTAAACCCCGACAATATACTATTAATTGAACCACAAATATTACTATTGCTCATTCCTTTTCATATATTATCTTACTTAATCGTGTGCCTTTATAAAATCATTAAAGATGATGCGATTAATCCTGGGATTGTGCACATAAATGCAACTGTAAACACTTTAATTTATTTATTTCTGCTTTTCCAATGTTATGTTGCTATTATGTATAGTCTTGGTTCATTAAGTATTTTTTATCATAGCAATCTATCTCCAACTTTAGTGACCAATTTTCCACCAGAAAGTTTTAATGGAACAGAGCATGGTGTGGCTGCACTAATGATTTTGGTAATAATTACAACAGTTTTAGTGTATATAACCGATACAAAATCAAAAAATCAGAACAGCATAAATAATAACTCAGCACTTAGATAATTATTCTAATATTTTTACAACCCTAGTCATTTTACCTTGTGCATTTATACCCTCTAAAACGATTTTCAATTTAGTTGAAACATCATTGTTATAAAAATCTACAGGATACCTAGGCGACCTTTTATTTGTCATTATATAAGGATTCCAGTAAAGGGTGTTTCTTGTATCTGGATTGAAGGAAGCTGCAGATTTATCGTACACTGGATTATAGAATTCTTTAAATCTAGAATACCCCGCTAAAATAGTACTCTCCATTCCCTTCACATTTTGTGAACCCTTTGAAGAACTTCCACCCTTCTTTGTATAAATTACAATTGCGCCACTTGCACCACCACCACCTGTGCCAAAAAATGGAGGTCTAAATACTTTAAGATAGGCAATATCTGCAAGTGGAATATTCGCAACCATTGGAACATCTGCTCTAAGTTCATTCAAATAAACATCAGGCGCTCCCCCTCTCCAAGTTAATGTTGCACTTGGTCCGTTACCGGTAACTTGTAATCCTGCAACCCTGCCTTGAAGAAAAGTAAATATATCTAAAGCTGCTACGGTACCATCGGTTAAGTCAAAGCTATACCCGTTCATTCCTGAAAATAATCCGGAAGAATAAGTTTCATCTAATATTTCAAGTTTACTTTTTGTTCTAGTTTTTACAACAACCTCTGACAAAGTAGCTGATTCCATAAGTTTTCTAACTCGTTCTTGTTCTTTTAAAAAATAATTCATTCTGGCAATAGCCATTGAATCAACGCCTCCCCATACGGGAGGTATACTCCCAAAATTTACTTTGGCTCCATTTTCTTTTCGAAGTAACCCATTTTCAATTTTTACTTGAGTAGCACTACTAAGTTTAGAATTATTATTAAAACCATAATACACTTTTACTGTATCATAAAAGAACAACCCCGGTTGTTCAAAACTACCATTGGCATCAATTGGTGCAAATAATAAACTTTTACTACTGTCTTTTGCAGCTAATACAAAATTAAGTTGCTGATCTTTAACCATACCAGGTTTAATCCCAAATACACTGCCTTTTAAAGACATGTAATCATTCTCTGGCATATATTTTAATTGAGGACCAATCCCTGCTTTTAATTGTTCCCAATTAATTTTTCTCCAGCCATTCGTCATCATGACTAAATCTAATTTGCTAGTGATGCTGTCTGCGTCACTTTGGAAATAATAAGAAGGATTATGCACATACCCTTTGATTTCACTCGCTAATAAAAAATTGGAATATATAGAATGAGGATCTGTTTCATTTGCATTTGCATCAATTACAGCAACCGACATATTGGTCATTGTAGTATCTGAAACAATAATTTCAAATCGGTTTAAGCCTCTTTTATTCAGATTAGTAGTGAGTGAATTGATTTTGGCACTAAAATCATGCGTATGGTTGTTGATGAATGCAATTCTTTCTGCTACAGGAATCCAATCAGAAGTAAATAAAGTGAACTGAACAATACCTGTTGGCAATTCTTCTATTGGTATTTCGGCCCTTTGATAGTTCTTATCGACCATTTTAAGCCCTACTTTGTACATTAAGGATTGATTCATATGAACCAATAAATTCATTTGCTTAAAGCTAGGTCCTGCATTTAGGGATCGTTCAAATTGAAGAAATGCTTTTTCATTATTGGTTCTTACCGTTAAAACTGCTCCTTCAGGTTTGATATCAGTAATTTTAGTTACCCCACTTCTTCCAAATTCATCGGTCCAGTTTAATTGATACTGTTGCCCCGCAATAGGTTTTAACAAGAAAACCCCCATCCCATCATGTTGTACTTTTAAGCTATCGAGCACTTTCTTTTGGGCATCAACTAAAACGCCTTTAATCTTTACAGGAAGGCCCGAATTATGGTATGCTTTAAATGCTACTCGAGAATTTAGTCCCTCTACTAACATACCACTTTCTGGAAATAAATCCACTTTGGTAGGATCAGGCAATTTTGCGCTTACCAAGTTTCCTCCATTTATAGGAATATTCTTTTGAAATAAAAATGCAATGTCATCATTCAACATCCACCTTGTAAATGCTTTAACATGAAAGAACCCGCCCTTATAATTCGCAGGAATTTCAAAACTTCCTTTTGCAGTTGACTGATACAAAGGAGAAAAGGTTTGTTTTACTAAAACACCTGCTGTGTCGTACCATTCAACATATAAATTCTTACTTAAAATACTTGGCTCATTAACAGCCAATAAATAGGCTTTATAAAACAAAGTATCTCCCGTATTGTACCTCGGCCGATCAAAATGGAGATGAATTTTTTCTTTAGGAGCCCCTTCTGCATATACACTCATCATTGAGTCTAATTGTTGGCTATACACCATTTGGTTGGAGGCCAACAATATTATACACCCAATTAAGACCTTAAAATACTTCATGCTTTGTACAATTTTAACTGTAAGATACTTTGTCTGTTTCAACTTACAAAGCAGCACAAATTGGCTAACATTGTTTTGTTGACTATTTTTAACCAATGAAACTACATTTGATTTCTGTTGGAAAACCCCATGAGCCCTATGTAAAAGAGGGAATCAACGATTTCACTCAAAGGATTAACAAATATTTCAAAGCAGATTGGTTGATTATACCCACTCCAAAAACTGCGCCAAGTTTATCTGAAATAGATCTCAAAAAGGCAGAAGCAAGTTTAATACTTAACCAAATTGAAAAAGACGACTATTTGATTTTATTGGATGAAAGAGGAAAATCATTTAGCTCTCCCCAACTAGCTCAATTTATACAACAAAGAGCCAATGAAAGCAACAAGCAATTGGTATTTTTAATTGGAGGTGCATTTGGAGTTGACCCCAATGTTAGTAGTAGAGCGCAATTGGTATGGAGTTTGTCTCCTTTGGTTTTCCCACATATGTTAGCCAGGTTAATTTTATCAGAACAATTATACCGAGCTTGCACCATCATTAGAAACGAAAAATACCACCATATTTAACCCATGATTACGTTAACCATTAGCATAATACTTTTAACAAGTTTAATATCATTTACTGCTTTTTCAAATCAAAAAGTGTTAGACGATCTCATATTTTATCCCCCAGCAATAACCAATCGGAACCAATGGTACCGTTTTATAACTAGTGGTTTAATTCATGCAGATATCATGCACTTGTTATTCAATATGTATTCCTTTTATTTATTTGGAGACTTAGTTGAAAAAACATTCGTTCAAATTTTTGGTGAATCAGGTAAAGTCATCTACATCGTACTTTATGTTGTTTCATTAATTGTATGTTTATTGCCCACCTATTTTAACAACCAAAACAATTATCATTATAGAAGTTTGGGGGCATCGGGTGCTGTATCTGCTGTCATATTTGCTGGTATATTTTTATACCCTACAATGGGCATGGGTATTTTCCCGATTCCATTTCATATACCAGGATTTGTTTTTGGCCCTCTGTATTTAATATTGTCTGCCTACTTAGCAAAAAAGGGACATGGTAATATTAATCATTCGGCACATATTTGGGGAGCTATATTCGGGATAGTTTTTGTGATTATCACCACCAGCTTTATGACCAAGTTTAATGCATTAGAAAACTTCTCAAACGCTATTCAATTATACCTCGAATCATTCTAGATACGGGTAAACTGAAGTTTCAATAATTGTTTGGTAGCAGTGGTATACCTAAATCGATTATCAATGCGTAAGCCAATTATGGCAATGATTTTTTTATTGGATTCAAGTACCCAAATTTTTTCTTTATCAATTTTACTTAACCTGGCGTCAATTAAAAACTTGGCCACTTTTTTCTTCTTAGACATCCCTAAGGGATAAAAATAATCACCCACTGCCCATTGCCTTAACAGCAAGGGAAACTGTATTGCATGGGCATCCAACCACTCAATACCTAATTGTTTATTGTCTAAATTGGATTTGCTTAATTCATTGGATACATCAGTAATATCGTGTAAAGAAATTACCACCTCCCCTTCAACAAATGACGTTACCCCTATCCCTTCTAATACTATATGCTTAGATTCTTGTTGCGCAATTGGGGCAATAATCATCCATTGCCGGTTCTTTATAATCCGATGGCTAGGTGATTTGATAAAACCACTATTGGTTGCATCGAGCAATTTGATTACTTCGGAAATTTGAGCGGCCGAAAATCCAAAAGGCTCTATAATTTCCCAAGTAATGGTTTGTATGGGATTCACTTTCTTCCACTTAAGAACTGGTATATGCCATTCATTTCCCTTTTGCTCAAGCATTTTTTTTAGCTGTTGATGCACTGCTTGCTTATACAAAATGGTTACTTCAGAAAATCGTTGTGTATTTTGAAAAATATTTTCTTGTACAGATGGAATTACTTTTTCTAATTCAGGAATGATTGAATTTCGCAAAAAATTCCTGGTATATTGGTTCGTCAAATTTGAAGAATCAACCACAAATGAAATTTTACTTTCTGTTGCGTATTGGACAATTTGATTTCTAAAAAATGGCAATAAGGGCCTTACTATTTTTTTTGATTGATGAAAGGCAGAAATCCCATTCAGTCCTTCAATGCCAGTCCCTCTAAAAAAATGCATCATACTGGTTTCCACAGAATCATTTGCATGATGAGCAGTAGCTACCCATGCACTACTAAGCGTTACATCATTTAACCTAATTTCATCGAACCAATTATACCTGATTTCTCTTGCAGCCACTTGCACAGACAGCTGATTCTCCAACATATAATTTTTGGTATCGATTCTCTTAATCAATAAAGGAACACCTAAGCTTTCACAAAGTGAAACAACAAAACTTTCATCACGATTGCTCTCTTCTCCTCTCAATTGATAATTTACATGAGCAGCAATAAACTGAATACCAGATAGATGAAGCAAATGGGCCAAAACAGTACTATCCATACCTCCACTCAATGCCAACAAAATTTTTTGACCTGGTAAAACCAATGGAGCAAATTGGGATTGCCAATTCTGTTGGAATTGATTCAATAAGTTCATGCTTATTTCTTTAAAAAAGAACCTGTTAATGCTGCTAAGCCACTAATTAATCCACCAATAATACCTGTTACCAATATCAACATCATATAAGATCCTCCTAAAGGAAGTATCAAAGCTACTTTAGCAGAAAGAATATGCTCATTGGCGGCATCTTTAATAAAAGCCAAGACTACCCATAGTAAGAATAATCCCAGAAACCCACTTAAAAATGATTTACCAGGAGTTTGATGCAACAATGCAGCCACAACAAATGAAGTAATCACAAAAACCCACCAAGGCAATTGAGTAAAAAGACCTGCAACAAATGCCAATAATGCCGTTAAAAATAAGGATACAATAAATTTCATAATCATGTTTTTAAGCTTGGGTAAATGTCATTAACCACTTGATGCGTTTATTATTCGGTGCATCTTTAAGGTGCATAAACAGAATTGGATAATACTTTCCAGTGGCCCAATAATTCATAAAACTGTCGTAATATTTACTTCCCGGATTACCATTTTGACCACCTGGGTAAACCCCGTATGCATCTATTTCGTCGGTCATATGTACAATCATTCGCCAACTTGGACCATGCGTTTCTGTTGTAGCATTAATAATATGTTTACCACCTCCAATAGGCAAATGCAAAGAACTCAATGCATTAATTTTTAGTAAATGGGAAACACGGGTATCTTTAAACGCAGCCCAATCTAATTTACCTTCTTTATCTGCTTTCACTAATACAGCTGTTGCTTTCTTTACTGCTTCCATTACTGCATCAGCAATTGATTCTTTTTTGTTGGGCGTTTTTATATTATCAGCGAAAGAATAAAGGCTATCTCTTTTAATACTTTCTAACAAAGTTATTTCATCGGGCCAACCCAAACTAGTGGTAGCCCCTGCAAATTCATCAGACCATATTGTTGTTTCCAAACTATCCCAAATAACATTAAATACTGTAGCTCCTTTTTCATTAATATCACTTACTAAATTCCAAGAGCTTAATATATTAATGTACTTTTTCTCATCAGCTGTTAAAGATGCTTGATCAATGTATTTTAATAATACGGGTCTAGCCATTTCTGCAAATACATTGTAATTATCCATTTGAAGACGCTGAATATCTTGTGGCGTTGCATTTGTTAAAGCATTCAACTTCCTATTGATAATCACACCTCTATAAACCGGGAAATTACTTGCCGCCCCCAAATAATAAGGATAAGTTTGATCAGTTGATTTTTGATTGGCACTGCTTACAAAACCACGCTCAGGATTTTTTATCATTGGGTTCTCATCAGTAGGAATAAAGCCTTGCCAAGCATAAGCACTGTCCTGGCCAGGTAAAATAAAGTCGCCTTGTCTATACCATCTTGCCACAAAATTGGCTTGTTGCTTTAAAGCAATATCGCCTGTTTTAGAAGCAAAAGCAAAATTCTGACCAGTGCTATTCCAGTGTGAAATAGCTTCTAAATAATCATCGTAATTCTTTGCATGATTCAATTTATAAAAAGCCAATAGACCACTACCACCATCGTGCGCAGTCCATCTTAAGGCTAAATTTTTACCCCCTGAACCACTATTTTTATAATTGTGGTCATACATAGTTGGTCCAAATACAGTGATTGCAATATTTTCTTGGATAGTAGCACTATCTTTTATTTTAATAGTTTCAATTCTTTTCTCCGCTTTAACCCACTGACCTTTAAACCAATATTCATTTAAGGTAGTGTCCTTAAACTTCATATCGTAATAGTCTAACACATCTCTTCCAGCATTAGTAACTCCCCAAGCAATACTATCATTAAATCCAATGATAACAGCAGGAGAACCTGGGAAACTAGCGCCATAAGTACGATGGGTAGGGGTTGATATTTGCACTTCGTACCAAAGAGATGGTAAATTCAACCCTAAGTGTGGATCATTGGCAAGTATTGGTCTACCAGATTTTGTTTTAGAACCACCTACAACCCAGTTATTGCTTCCATTGCTTTTGTTTGGAATAAATGGAGCCAACGCTGTTGAACTACCAGTGGTATCGCCTAAGTAGGTAGTTTGTACATCAGCTGGGGCAACTGGCTTAATAGCAGGAGGAGCGTACACAGTGCCTCTTGGAATAATCGGATCTAAAGAATCTTGAACATCTGTAAACAACAAATCAAAATCCTTATAACTAAAATAGTTTCTGGCATTGCTCATCTGTAAATCGGTAACAGCACCTCGCCCTGTTAAATCATAAGACATAAACATCTGAAACAAATAAGTCTTTAATGAAGTCCATGCTTCGGGTTTATAATCGAGCAATTTATATTCAAACGGAATTTGTTCAGGCTTCAATTGTGCTATATAAGCATTTACCCCTTTTGCGTAAGCATCAATAGCAGATTGCATTTCAGGATTGTTTTTCTCTACATAAGCCTTAGTTCTTTCAGCACCATAAACCATTCCCAATCTTCTAAAAAATTTATCTGTACCAATTCTTTCTTTCCCTACAATTTCACTTAAACGACCTGCAGCAACATGGGTCTGAAATTCCATTTGCCAAAGTCTAAACTTAGCATGCAAATATCCTTGTACATAATAAGCGTCGTTATCTTCATCCGCATAAATATGTGGCACTAAACGATCGTCTATATAAACTTCTACCTTTCCGGCTAATCCTTTTAATTGAACATTATCATTGTAATTAACATCAGTAGGTTCTGCATTCTGCCAAAAACCATGTTGAGGGGATAAAAAATACCCCAGCCTAGGGGTTTTACTTCCACCAACAGACAACTGGGTGTTAAACAAGTGAACTGCGCCCCAAGTTAATAGGGCTGATACAAGCAATGGAATAATCCTCATAGCAAATATTTAATGACTCAAAATAAGCAAATTAGTTCAGAAGCAATTAGGTTAGCGAGCTTCCATGATTAGGAATTTTTTTCCTTTAATTTTTTCTTCACGAACCAGTTTCAATAATGATGATATTTTACTTTTTTTAACCGCCACAAAACAGTTATGGTCTTTCACCATAATTAAACCTAATTCTTCTTTTGTCAAATTCCCTTTTTGAATAAACAAGCCTACAATGTCTACTTTATTCAACTTATCTTTTTTACCACCGTTTAAATACACCGTTCCCCATTCTGAAGCAGCAGGTGGTGGAGCATGTAATTTCAACGAAAAAGTAGGCGGCGTTTCGGGTAAATAATTCGGTAGGGTTTCGTCTTCATGCAAAATAAGATAGACATTACCTTTACTATTCATCCTAGAAGTTCTTCCATTACGATGGGTAAATTCTGCGTTGGTTGAAGGCAAATGATAGTGGACAATATGATCAATATCAGGAATGTCTAATCCCCTTGCAGCTAAATCTGTAGCAATCAAATATTGAGCAGTCCCATTTCTAAATTTAATTAAAGCTTGTTCCCTTTGCATCTGTTCCATTCCTCCATGAAAAATGGTGTTGGCAATACCCAATTCGGCTAATAAACTGCCTGTTCTTTCCACAGCTTCACGGTGATTACAAAAAATGATTACAGGCACTTTACCTAAAGTGCACAATAAATCGTAGAGTGTATTCACTTTGTCTTTTTCGGGAGACCACACCGTATGCATTTCAACGGTTGGCGCTTCATCACGGCCTTTTAAAAAATTCAATACAACCAACTGTTTGGGTTCAGCAAATGCAGGAATAGCAATAGATGCCGTAGCTGAAACAAATACTTTTTGCACTTCAGGTTTTAAGGCCTTAGTAATATATTCCATATCTTCTTCAAAACCCAATGCCAATGATTTATCAAACTCATCAAAAATATACAACCGAATCCCTTTTGGATCGAAGGTTCTTCTTTTAAGGTGATCGGCAATTCTACCGGGGGTGCCCACCAATAATGCGGGAGGCTCCACCAAACTATTGATTTCAGTAGGCATATCATGCCCCCCATAGGAACAAATAATTTTATATCCAGTTTGCATGGCTTTCCAAACCTGTTCTATTTGAATAGCTAATTCTCTGGAAGGGGTCAAAACCAAAGCTTGCACCAGCTTACCTTTAGGATTCAAATGTTCTAATAATGGAATTAAAAAAGCAAGGGTTTTTCCAGATCCAGTTGGAGATAGTAACAACACATTCTTATGTTGTACAATATTAGAGACTGCAGCTTCTTGCATTTCATTTAAAGCGGCAATCCCTAAAAGTTGAAGGGTTTGTTTACTATCGTTTAGTTTAGTCATAATTAAAATTTCAGAAATACATACCCCTTGTTAACATAAGTGGTAATGGTTGTAATAGCAGAAAGCACTGTTTCAAATTCAGGTGCAATGGTAGCTGGGTCTACCTTTCTTTTAAATAAAGTTTGGCCGCAAACATATAAAGGAATACCTGCATTTTTAATGGCAGCAAACAAAGGAAGGTTAGGATTATCTACTCCAAATTTTTGTTTATAGGTTTCATTATTCAATATGAAAGGAACAGCACCACCATGTACAACTGCCACCATTTTTAGCTTCTTCGGATTAACTCCTCCTGCTATGTGCAGGTTAGCAATGCGTGCAATATTTTCAAAAAACTCACTAATCTCTTTTGGATTAGCAGAAGGACTGGTGATATCAACGAGTACTTTATACTCTCCATTCTTATCTATTATATCAGTTGCAAATGGAACTTCAGTTACAGGTCCATATATTGGTATTAAGGGATGTACTACTTTTTGAGCATTAGCGAAATTGCAAGTAAAAATTAATGCAAAAACAATAAATAAATATTTCATACAATTGATTTATTCTAAGGTAAGCTATTTACCAAACTTCTTCTTCAAAGCTTGTAGGGCATCTGTTACATTTAATTGGCTCAAATCTTCCTCTTTTTTTACGGGTTGATTAGAGCGCTTGTGTTGATTAAAGTCTTTTCGGCCTCCAATACCCGCTGCGGGAGCGGCTTCCGTTTGTTTGATGGAGAGTGCGATCCGCTTGCGGCTCAAATCTACCTCTAATACTTTTACTTGAACTTTTTGACCTAATTTCA
>JBKBWE010000328.1:0-2889 GCA_046289145.1 Sediminibacterium sp. | reverse complement strand
GACCATCAGGGAAAAATTGAAAGTGAATAGTCCCTGTGTACCAACTGTTGTGGTTCATGATTACTTTAAAAGTACCGTCGGCTAGTACCGTTGGTGTAACGGTAGCTTCAATGGTAATATCATCAGTTGCTGGAAAACCATTTGGAACATTCACATGCTGAGACCCATTGAATCGCAACGCATATGGTGCAGCACTTAATGGCACATTACTTCCTTCACAAAAAGTAGTTGCTCCATTAACTGCTATATCTGCAATTGGTTTACTAACTGTAACTGTAAAAGTTTTTGTTGAAGTACCTAAAGTATTGGATGCAGTTGCAGTTACCGTTGTTGTTCCTACTGGGAAAGTAGAACCAGGAGCAATTGAATAAGTAATGGTAGAGGCAGGTATACCAACTGTTTCTGTAGCGGCAAAATTAACCACAGGATCACAGCTTACAATACTGGCTGGCACTACAATAGAAGGTGCAACTCCAGCAATAACTGTAATGGTAAATTCTTGCTCAACATGAGAAGGATTACCATGATGATATATGTCTTCTAATTCTAAATGAACAGTATTAGCTCCCGCATCAGCTGCAGTTGGCGTACCCGTTAGCACTGCAGTTGTAGGACTAGTTTGGGTTAAAGTTAACCAAGCAGGTTTTGTTGCAGCAATAATATCTAGATGGTCTCCAAAAGGAATATCTGGATCGGTTGCTACAATATTGTACGTAAAAGGTTGTCCTGCCATAACAGTTAATGAAGCAGGAGGAGTGCTCGCAAATACGGGTGGCGTATTTACTTCTATTTGATAATTATGTTGTGTGAAAATAGAAGGAATATTGCTAATAACAGCTTGAAAATTCAAATTGTGTAAACCCCAGTTAGCAGGAGTTGGCGTCCAACTAAGTGTGGTTGTTGCTGGATTAGCGCCTACTGTTGGAACGGCAGGTGAAAGCGTTGCACCAGCAGGTATTGTTGCAAATGCAATACTTACATTAGACCCTAAACTACTTGAAGCAACTATTTGATCCTGAAGTAAAACTCCAGTTAAAATTTGCCTAGCAGAATTTAGTACTGGCGTTGGTGCTACAAAAACAGGGGCAGGTTCTGCAACCACTTTGATGGTAACAGAGGTAGAACTTTGAACACCTACATTATCGGTTGCACTAAAATTTAAAACCGTAGAACTTCCAATAGCTGCACCATTTGGGGTATAACTAAAGCTAGTGATTGCAGGATTACCTGTTGCAGGCAATGGGTTAGCACTAAAGTTGGCCAAACTGATGGCACTATTTAAACCAGCAACTGATAAGCTAACTGTACTATTGATATCAGGGTCAGTTGCTTTAATACCAAAATTTAAAGTTTGCCCAGCAATTACATTAAACTCTGTTCCATTGGTTGGAGTTACTGAATAGTCAAAAGCAGGAGGGTTTGATGGCCCTACCATATTAATTAAGAAATCAAGAAAAATAGTGTTACCATCATTGTCTTTAACCGTAATCATGGCATTGTATTGTTGACCAATTAATTTACCTACGGTATTGAAAGTAATTAAGCCCGCTGGAGTAATTGAAAACCCAGCTGGATTAGAAGAGTTAAGCAAATTGCCAGTAAATGATGGAGTTCCAAATGTGAAAGTTGTTCCTGCATCAGGATCAGACACTGGTACCGCATAAGTTGCTGCTGGTGCCCCAATTGGCATATTGATGATAGCAGGCATATTAGAAACTGGTGGATTGCCTGGCGCATTTGTGTTTAAAATACAATAAACATCCCAAGGTTGATTAGCATTATTTGAAATAGTGCTGATTTTCGCATTGCTAGCAAAACTTAATCGAGTAGGTGTTGCCGATTTATTTAATACAACAGTAGCAGTTGCTATATGGTTTCTCCATTGTCCGGAAGGATCTAATACCAATGGACCCGTTACTGTAAACGATCCTGTGTTTCCACCAGATCTAACAATTGAATGGGAGGGAGTAGTTGTACCAAAATTCCAGGCCAAGTTCCATGAAGTTGACAATGTTACTTTATAAGTAACCGTGGTAGGCGTTTCAGACAATCTGGTTGCCGTCATCACACCATATCTAAAGTGTGAGCCAAAAACAGCAACTGTGCTACTCATTAAAAAGAATAACACGAACAGGGATTTTTTCCATTGGAAGGAAAAGGCTGACCTGTCCTTAATGGGAATAGCTGGGCGGGTAGAAATTTGCATAGGTTTCTTTAATTAAGAATGAATAAATCAACGATTTTGGACTAGGGAATAAAAATGAGGAGTTGATTTATTCCATTGGATTTTGAGCAGTAAATATAGATTAATAAGCAACAAAAAAAAGAAAATGTTAAAAAACATTTTCTTTCCTTAAGTATATATTAAAAACAGTATGTAATTACCTAAAGCACCATCTTTAATCCCAGCATGATTCCTAGTGGCATGTTGGGTCTATAACCATTTGGCAAATTGGCTACTATGGCATTGTTGTTGGTTAGATTATTGATCGTTGAAAAAGCGGTAAAGGTTTTAGTAAACTGATAATTAGCAGATAAATCAACCATTAAAAATCCTTTGAGTGCATTCACATTATTGAAGGCTACATTATTGTCAGGAACAATCAGCGCTCCCTGACCAGGTCGGGTTCTTGTTGCTCCAACATATCTTGCTATCAATAAAGTGTTGAATTTATTTGTTTCCAATCCGATGCTTGCAGTAAACAAATGTGGGGTAATAAAAGGAATTAAGTCTCCCTTATTAATAATTCCTGACCCCCAATCTCCTCCCCCATTTTGGAAAGTCTCTCTAAAGCTGGCATTGGTATATGTATAAGCTATCTGTACGGGTAATTTCAAATTTGTATTCTTATTCTCCAATAAATTGTAAGCAGCACTTAGCTCAATACC
>JBKBWE010000035.1:0-14906 GCA_046289145.1 Sediminibacterium sp. | reverse complement strand
CTCTAAAAATTGTTTGTCTTTAGAAACCCTCATCACCCCGCTTTCTGCTACCATGATATTGTCTTGTAAATAGTAGCCTTTCTCGAAAATGACTACATCATGAATAATGCTATCATTTTTTTCTTTCTTTCCAAGCTTAATAATGAAGCCATCAATCTTATCGTAAAATATTCCTTCCTTAATATCAATGGATGGTTTAGAAACGATGATATCATATTTAAGTGCAGATAATTTTAATTGCGTAACAGGTATAATATTATTGGCAAATAAAAAGGCAATCCCACATACAAAAAAGGTAAACACCAACAAAGGTCTCATGAAACGGGTAAGAGAAATACCTGCTGCTTTAATAGCAACTAGTTCAAATTTTTCGCCAAGGTTTCCGAAAGTCATGATCGAAGAAAAGAGCAGTGCAAGGGGCAATGCCATGGGTACCCAAAATAATGCCACTAGGCCCACTAATTTCAAAACAGTAATCAAGTCTAATCCTTTTCCAACTAAGTCGTCTATGTACAACCAGAAAAACTGCATGGTTAGCACAAAGAGCGAAATAGCAAAAGCAGCAATAAAAGGACCAATAAAAGATCGAATAATTAATATGTCTAGTTTTTTTATCACAATAGCTGTCTTAATATTGCTGTATGAGCGCTGCAAAAGTAACACTTTCGCCAAAGGAACTGGAACTGGTTAATAATGCCGACTGGATTTTAACAAAGAACCATATTATTCAGAAAGTAAACGACCTGTTTAGTGCCCTTGCCAATGGGTATAGGCAAGAATATTTACAGCACGATGCATTTGCAAAAAGCCCGGTTTTTGAGATACCACCAAAAATTTCGAAAGGGGAGCAATATCAATTGCTTCCATATATGATGTTAGATTTTCCAAGGTGTTTTACCGACACCGATGTTTTTGCTATTCGAACCTTTTTTTGGTGGGGCAATCATTGCAGTATCCATTTGATACTAAAAGGTAAATTTCTAGCACAATATGGACCATCTATTGATCGCTATTTTCAGTTATATGGAAAGTATGGGGCTGAAACAAAAGACTGGTTTATAGGAATTTCTCAAGACCCTTGGCAACATCATTTTGAAAAAGACAATTATGCATCCATTCAAGATTGGAATGGCTATAGTGTAACCATGTTGCCTTTTTTAAAGTTGGCAAAAAAAATCCCACTCGAAGAGTGGGATGATATTGAATCTTTTATGTTGAATCATTTTAAAAAGATGTTGACCATCTTAACCGATTATTAAGACCCTAATCTATGGAATAATTCCTTAGTTTGATAGCCCCACAATTGGCTCTGGTCTTTAATTTCACTCTTTTCGGCAAAATCTTTCACTACCAAAATCGTCTGATTGGAGATTTCGGTTTTTTCAATTTTGAATTCAAAATATTCATTCTTATCGCTGTGTAACCAACGGAAACGAATGAATTTATTTTCTTCTTTATCTAGTACTTCTGCTTTTTCTGGAACACCACCATCCCACGAAAAACTATAGACGTTTTCCCACTCATCTACCTTATCTGCAAACCATTCTTGCAAGCCAGCAGGAGTAGCTAAAAACTCATATAATATAACTGGGGAACATCTAACCGGGAATTCTAATGTAAATAGTTGCTTCTTACTCATTATTACGCTTTTACCATCTAGGTATGTGCAATGATATTAAATAATACCTATTACCCAAATGTTTTTTTAAAAAAACCAAATTTTAATGCTATAAATACTTGTATAAAAAAATATGTTTTCATTTAACTAATTAAATATCAATATATTATCAATTTATTTTTTCAAAACTGTGGAAAATGTTAAATTAGGATAGTTCATTATTTACCAATCTTAATCTAGTTGTTATGGGTATGCGCCAACTCAAAATAACCAAGTCGATCACCAATCGTGAATCGCAGAGTCTAGAAAAATATTTACAAGAAATTGGTAAAGTAGATTTAATTGAACCAGAAGAAGAAGTTCAATTGGCGTTAAAAATTAAAGAAGGCGACACCAAAGCTTTGGATCGGCTTGTTAAAGCAAACCTTCGATTTGTAGTGTCCGTTGCTAAACAATACCAGAACCAAGGACTTACTTTATCCGACTTAATTAATGATGGCAATTTAGGGTTGATTAAAGCCGCTATGCGATTTGATGAAACCAAAGGGTTTAAATTCATTTCATACGCAGTTTGGTGGATCAGACAAAGTATACTTCAATCTTTGGCTGAACAAAGTAGAATAGTTCGATTACCATTAAATAAGGTTGGATTAACCAACCGAATCAGTAAAGCTTATCAATATTTAGAACAGGAATACGAAAGAGAACCAACTCCACAAGAGTTGGCCGATTTTTTAGAGTTGCCAATAGATGAAGTAACTGCTACCATGAAAGCAGGATTTAAACATGTGAGTATGGATTCTCCTATCAGCAGTGGGGAAGACATTACCTTGATAGACTTATTAGAAAATACCAACGAAGCAAAAACAGATGATAAGTTGGTTTACCATGAATCATTGCATGTTGAAATTGAAAGAAGTTTGGGAACATTAACAGACCGTCAAAAGAAAGTGCTTTGTTTTTTCTTTGGTATAGGAGTAGACAGAGCCTTGAGCTTAGAAGATATTGGTGCTCGATTTAACTTAACTCGCGAACGCGTAAGGCAAATCAAAGACAAAGCCATTAATAAATTACGTTCTGCCAACAGAGCCAGACAATTGCGATACTATTTAGGTTGATTTTTCTAATTGGGTACAGTTGAATAGCCCCCTTTTTCAATTAAAGAAGTAATAGTCTTGTCTATCCAATTTGGCAAAAACAAACTATAACCCGTTGCATGAAACTGTACGATTCCATTTTGATCAACTACCACATTGGTAGGAAATATGTTGATGCCAATTTCAGCTGCAATCCACTTACCACCATTTACAATGGTGTATTTGAAAGGGGTTGTTTTTAAAAAATCTTTTAAGTCCGATTTCTCGTCTAAAGCTACCGCAATAAATACCACGTCGTTTCTATCTTTGTATTTTTCTACCAACTTATTTAATTCGGGAATTTCTTTTTTGCAGGGAGGGCAGTTAATAAACCAAAAATTAAATACCACAATCTTGCCTTTCATTGCTTGAAGGTTCAATTTATTACGATTGATATCGGTGGTTTTAAATTTTCCAAAAGGAGAGCCAGTAACAAAATAATTGGACTCTTTAGGCTTAGGCATACCCTTAACCATTTCCTCTTCCGTAAGGTTGTTACCCATCTCTTGTGCCTGAAGGGTTTGGGTCCTGAATAAGCCGAAAATTAGTAGGACTAGAAAAACTCTCATCGTTAAATTTTATAATATAAAAATAAGGAATGCCTGCAAATTCCCCAAGCTAGTATATTTGCACCTCGTTCATCAATAAGTGGGTAATCATGTTTCAGAATTTATCAGAAAAATTAGAGTCAGCGTTTAAGAACCTCAAAGGGGAAGCAAGAATTAATGAACTCAATATTGCCAATACGGTAAAAGACATCCGAAGGGCATTATTAGACGCCGATGTGAATTTTAAAATTGCCAAAGAATTTACTGATAAAGTAAAAGACAAAGCAGTTGGTACAAAAGTGCTGAATGCAATTAGCCCAGGCCAGTTAATGGTGAAAATTGTTCAAGATGAATTGACCGAATTAATGGGTGGTCAAGAAGCAGTTTTTGAAATGGAAGGCCGACCTGCTGTTATTTTAATTGCTGGTTTACAAGGTAGTGGTAAAACCACTTTCACCGGGAAACTGGCCAATTATTTAAAAACCAAGAAAGGCAAGAGTCCATTGGTGGTAGCAGCAGATATTTATAGACCTGCGGCGATTGATCAGTTAACTGTTTTAGCAGAACAAATT
This sequence comes from Sediminibacterium sp., assembly GCA_046289145.1. Classification (GTDB taxonomy): domain Bacteria; phylum Bacteroidota; class Bacteroidia; order Chitinophagales; family Chitinophagaceae; genus Sediminibacterium. The sequence goes on along the minus strand of JBKBWE010000035.1, from coordinate 11,032 downwards.
GGGGTAAGCGTTTATAGTGAAAGAGACAATAAAGATGCGGTAGCCATTGCATTAAATGCCATCAAAGAAGCTAAGGCAACCAATAAAAATGTAGTAATCATAGATACCGCCGGTCGTTTGGCTATAGACGAGGTAATGATGAATGAAGTGGCTAATATTAAGGCCGCTGTTAATCCCTCCGAAATATTGTTTGTGGTAGACTCAATGACTGGTCAGGATGCGGTCAATACGGCTAAAGCATTCAATGATCGGCTTGATTTTACTGGGGTAGTATTAACCAAATTAGATGGCGATACAAGAGGTGGTGCGGCACTTTCCATTAAGTACACGGTAGACAAACCCATCAAGTTTGTGAGCAGTGGAGAGAAAATGGAAACATTGGATGTGTTTTATCCGGAAAGGATGGCACAGCGAATTTTAGGAATGGGTGATATTACCACTTTGGTTGAAAAAGCACAGGCCCAGTTTGATGAAGTAGAAGCAAAAAAATTAGAAAAGAAAATTCGCAAAAACCAATTCGATTTTCAGGATTTTTTAGACCAGTTACAGCAGATCAAGAAAATGGGTAACCTAAAAGACCTGATGGGTATGATTCCAGGTGTAGGTAAAGCAGTAAAAGATATAGACATAAAAGACGATGCGTTTAAGGGGATTGAAGCCATGATTAGTTCAATGACTCCGCACGAGCGCGCCAACCCCGATAGCCTAACGCCCTCAAGACGGGCCAGAATTGCGAAAGGTGCTGGTAAAGACTTAACGGAAGTGAATGCTTTTATGAAGCAGTTTGAACAGATGAAACAAATGATGAAAATGATGAATAATATGCCAATGGGGGGCCGTTTTCCTGGTATGAAACGCTAATCTTTGGTAAATTATCTAGAATATACTAGATTTGCGCTCCCGGTTTCTACTGGGATTAACCCTATTTAATAACGCCTTTAAATTTCTATTTAACATGGCAGTAAAAATGAGACTTCAAAGACACGGAAGTAAGAAGCGTCCTTTCTACTTTATAGTAGTAGCTGATGCTCGTGCACCAAGAGATGGTAAGTTCATCCAAAAAATTGGAACTTACAATCCATTAACAGTTCCTGCAAGCATTCAATTAGATCGTCAAAAAGCTTTAGAGTGGCTTAACAAAGGTGCTCAGCCAACCGACACTGTGCGCAGAATCCTTTCTTTCAAAGGAGTATTGTACCTAAAACACCTATTACGTGGTGTTAAATTAGGACTATTTGATGATGCAACTGCAATGACTAAGTTCCAAGAATGGCATGCTAGTCATGAAGAAAACATCACTCGTAGAAACAGTGAACACAAGAGCAAGCAAGTTGCTAAAAGAGCTTATGTTCCTGTAGTTAAAAAAGTAGAAGAAAAGCAAGAAGAGTCTGCTGCTCCAGCTGAAGAATCAGCTCCTGCAGAAGCTTAATTGTATAATTCATACATCTGTTAAAGGGTCCAGTTAACTGGGCCCTTTTTCATTATCCCTATTCATTTTGTAACTTGCGCCCATGAAGGAGTATATTCATATTGGAAAATTGGTAGCCGTTTTTGGGGTGAAGGGTGAATTGATATTGAAACATTCTTTAGGTAAGAAATCCAATTTAAAAGAAGCATCTGCCATTTTTGTGGAAGAAACAAAAGGCTCCTATATTCCTTATTTTGTAGAAACGGCGAAGGCAAAAAATGAAGAAGAAACTTTTATTAAGTTAGAAGGTGTTGATAGTAAAGAAGCAGCTGCAAGATTTACTGCTAAGCCAGTTTGGTTATTAGATGCCGACTTTAGAAAACTAGCTGGTAAAGATGCCCCCATTTCCTTATTAGGCTATGAAGTAATTACAGATGAGGACGAAAATTTAGGTCCTATTGAAGAAGTAATAGAGCAGCCGCATCAAGTTTTGTTGCGTGTTACTTTAGAAGGGAATGAAGCTTTAATTCCTTTGCATGCAGAAACATTAGATAAGATAGATAGGGTTGCACAAAAAGTATATGTTACTTTACCTGATGGGTTACTAGATATTTATAGAGGTTTATAAAAGCCTAGTCTTTTGTATTGATCCATTCTTTAGCTTTCTCTAAAGCAGCGTCTTTATTTTTAGATGGGAGCACTAATACATCAGGTAAAATAGTGTCGCTGTTCTTTTCATTACCATCAGCTCTAAAAAACATTTTACTGGGACCTCTAGCTATAATTTGACTATTGGGCAACATAAAATTGAACATTTCTCCATAATCATTTCCTGGTTCGGCAGTGGGCGTTCCAAAGACTTTTGCCAACTGGTATGTTTTAACTCCATCACTAAACATATTAGCACTACTAAAAGTATTTGGCCCAATTAATAGAGCAGTTTTTCCCTTAAATGATTGTGGGTTTTCCAAAGGCTTTTTTAAGTTCTTATTATCGTAAAAATAGACGGATCCATTTTGCATAGTAAAATAGAAAGCAGGTTCCTCTTTTCCTCCTTGACTTCCCTTTATATATTGTTTGTATGGTTCGCTTACTTTCCATTTCATACCAGCAGTAAGTCTATACGGTTTGTTACTAAAATAGGGAATCATTAATTCGGCGAGTGCAGAATTACCTCCGCCGTTTTCTCTAATATCAATAATTAGCCCTTTAGCTTTAGCGGCATTTATTTTATTAAAACTCTCTTCTAAAAATGGTTGAAATGGGTTGTTGGGGTCATTGGTCATATTATTATATCGGATATAGGCAATTGAATCTGGTAACAATACGAAACTGTAAGGAATTATTTGGGTTCTTTTTATTGATGCCATTGCTTTATTGATGCTATCAGCTTGTTGCTGATTGTACCCTTTTACTTTATACTGAATCTTTTTTCCTTTAGCATTTACAGCGGTAATATGGTAAGGACTTTTTATACCATGTAAGAATAAAAGCTTTCTAATATAAGTGGCTACTTGCTGATTTTTCCAACTGGATAGTCCGCCAAAATACATGCCGTATAGTTGATTAATCGCAGCTATATTTTTACCATTGATAGATAAAATAGTCCCTCCATTTTTTAAATATTGTTCTTTACTCAAATCCATATCAATTTCCCATCCAAGTTGATTAGATGATTTTATTAAGTATGGAAATCGCAGCGATTGTTGAAATAAACTATCTGAAATTTTTGCAGATGGAAGTCCTAGATGTCCTTCATTTAATGCGGCAGCCAGCTTTCCTATAACTAAGATTGCTTGGTTTATGGAAACTTCTTTAGGCAGTTGCGTGAGTAATTTATCTTCTAATTGATTAAGTGATTCTTTGCTTATTGCATGGTACATATTAACATGCGCTGCTTCAATGGTATTTTTCCAAAATTGGATATCATTTTTCAGCGCAGTTTTTGAAATAGTTAAGGGAGCTTTTAGTTTTGTAGTTTCCTCTTTATATAACACATAAGATTGTGCTGAAGCGAATAGTACACACCAACAAAATAAGGCGGTGATAATCCCTTTTTTCATGAAAATTAATTTAGTACAAAAATAGCATCATTTAAAATAGGCGTCCATCACATAAAAGGGGGATATTGCTTTTAATATTATGCAAGGACCTCAACGATATATTGCACATTTAGATTTAGACTCCTTTTTTGTGAGTGTAGAAATGTTGAACAATCCTAGCTTAAAAGGGAAAGCAGTGATAGTAGGAGGTAGTGCTGATAGGGGTGTAGTAACTACTTGTAGTTACGAGGCACGTAAGTATGGTGTAAGAAGTGCCATGCCAATGAAAACAGCCATGAAGTTATGTCCTCATGCTATCTTGGTAAAAGGCACACGTGGAGAATACAGCAGGTACTCTAGATGGGTTACAGAAATTATCGCTGCTAAAGCACCATTGTTTGAGAAAGCTTCCATAGATGAATTCTTTATTGATCTAACGGGTATGGATAAATTTTTTGATCCATACCAGTGGACCATAGATTTGAGAAATGAAATTATGGAGACCACCGGATTGCCAATTTCATTTGGTTTAGCAAGTAATAAAATGGTTGCTAAAATTGCAACAGATGAAGCAAAGCCCAACGGCTTTTTATTTGTACAGCCTGGAATGGAAAAAGAATTTTTAGCCCCATTGCCTTTCAATAAATTTTCTGGTGTAGGTGAATCGCTACACAGTAAGCTCAATCAAATGGGTATTTACACCATCCAACAATTGAGTAATACTCCAATTGCTCTTTTAGAAAAAGTGTTAGGGAAATCAGGCGCGGATCTTTGGAAAAAATCGCAAGGTATTCATGAAGGAATTGTGCAGCCATATCATGAGTCTAAGTCAATTTCAACAGAAAATACTTTTGAAGAAAACAAAACCGACGTGGCATTTTTGTTGAGTGAGTTGGTAAGAATGACTGAAAAAGTAGCGTATGAATTAAGGCAAGATGGAAAGTTGGCTGGTTGTATTGCAGTCAAAATACGTTATCCCAATTTTGATACCACTTCAAAGCAAATCGCTATCAGTTATACGTTACGCGATGATGAATTGATACCAGTTGCCATTGATTTATTTCATAAGCTTTACCAAAAAGGCCAACCCATTCGATTATTAGGCGTTCGTTTGTCTGAACTTACTTCGCACAAATTGCAGGGTTCATTATTTGATGAAACAGACAAAAAGGATGATCTCTATAAAGCCATTGATGCGGTAAAAAATAAGTTTGGCAAAAGCGCTTTGCAAAAAGCAAGGACGGTAAGGTCTCCTGAAAAAGATAACCCAGCTAAAGGATAATTTATTAGTCTACTAAATTAGTAGGAATATCATATATTCGCTTTCTAAATTCAATACTATGGCTTTAAGACTTGGCGATATCGCCCCCAATTTTGCGGCACAAACAAGTGTAGGTCCAATTGATTTTTATGAATACTTGGGCAATAGCTGGGGGGTACTTTTTTCTCACCCTGCCGATTATACCCCAGTTTGTACGACGGAATTGGGCAGAACTGCTGCTTTAAAAGAAGCTTTTGAAAAGCGAAATGTAAAAGTTTTGGCATTAAGTGTGGATAGTTTAGAAAAACACGCAGGTTGGATTGGCGATATCAATGAAACCCAACACACGCTGGTTAATTTTCCCATAATCGCCGACGAAGACAGAAGCATTGCTCATGCCTATGATATGATTCACCCAAACGCTTCAGAAACTTTTACGGTCCGTTCATTATTTATCATAGGTCCAGATAAGAAGGTGAAATTGATGATTACTTATCCTGCATCTACTGGTAGAAATTTTAATGAAGTGTTGAGGGTAATTGATTCTTTGCAGCTTACAGCACAATATAGTGTTGCTACACCAGCAGATTGGAAAGAAGGAGAAGATGTTATTGTGGTTCCAGCAGTAAGCACGGCTGATGCAATACAACGTTTTCCAAAAGGAGTTACAGTGGTAAAACCTTATTTACGTTATACCCCACAACCCAATAAATAATTTTTTAGTTGTTGATTATGCCCGGCAAATGCTGGGCTTTTTTTTGTTCAGTATAGAATGCTTAACTTCCTAAAAATCATTTTATGCGTAAATACTTTTTGGCGGCTATTTTATTAATCGGCAATGCTGTAATTGCACAACGAACATTTATTCATTGTGGTCAATTAATAGATGTAAAAAATGCCACTCAACTACCTGCAATGACTATTGTTGTCGAGGGGAATAAAATTGTTGAAGTTCAAAAAGGGTATACCGCTGCAACAGCTGGTAGTGCAGTGATAGATCTAAAGAAGTTAACCGTTATGCCAGGTTTAATTGATATGCATGTGCATTTAGAATCTGAAACGGGTCCTGCCAATTATTTAAATGGGTTTACTTTTAATCCTGCAGACTATGCATTTCAATCGGTCATGTTTGCTGAAAAAACCTTGATGAGTGGATTTACCGCTGTTAGAGATCTAGGTGGTACTAATGTAAATATTGCATTAAGAAATGCCATCAACAAAGGATGGATTGTAGGGCCTCGTGTATATACCGCTGGAAAATCCTTGGCTTCCACTGGCGGACACGCTGATCCCACCAATAACTATAGAAAAGATTTAATGGGCGATCCTGGTCCTAGAGAGGGAGTAGTGAACAGTGTAGAAGACGCTGCTAAAGCAGTACGTCAACGGTATAAAGATGGAGCAGACCTAATTAAAATTACTGCAACAGGCGGTGTACTTAGTATGGCCAAAGATGGTAGTGGCGCTCAATTCAGCATTGAAGAAATAAAAGCCATTGTTCAAACTGCCAATGATTATGGCTTTAAAGTAGCTGCACATGCGCATGGTGCAGAAGGCATGAAACGAGCCGTTTTAGGTGGAGTACATTCCATTGAACATGGTAGTTATATGTCTGAGGAAGTAATGGATTTAATGAAAGAAAAAGGCACTTATTTAGTGCCTACTATTGTTGCTGGTAAATCAACTGCAGACTCTGCCAAAAAACCTGGCTACTATCCAGATATTGTAAAAGCCAAAGCCTTAGTGATTGGCAATTTTATTCAGGGCACTTTTGCAAAAGCTTATAAGAAAGGGGTAAAAATTGCATTTGGTACCGACGCAGGTGTATATGCACATGGAAAAAACTGGATGGAATTTCAATACATGACCGAAGTGGGTATGCCTATTTTGGAAGCCATTAAATGTGCAACAGTGAATGCTGCCGATTTATTAGGAGACGACAGCATTGGTAGTATTGAAAAGGGTAAAATGGCTGATATCATTGCGGTGGATGGAAATCCTCAGCAAGATGTGAGCAGCATGAGCAGGGTACAATTTGTAATGAAAGGCGGCAAAGTATTTAAACAATAACCTTACCCCTTCCATTTTTTTAATTGTTGCAACACAGCTCGCAAGTCCTTTGGTAATGGTGCTTCTAATTGATAAGCAATTTCATTGTAAGTAAAATTCAATTGGAAAGAATGCAATGCCAATCTTGCCAAAATGGGTTTCTCTTCTTCTGCAACTTTTGCCAATTTGAAATTCTTTTTAATAGAAGAAAGTAAAATGGGTTTGGCATCACCATATATTTCATCGCAAACAATGCTATGGCCAATATGCTGCATATGCACCCTAATTTGGTGTGTTCTTCCAGTATGTATTTGAAAACGAACCCAGGAAAACAATCTAAATTGTTCTACCACTTCATAATCCGTTAAAGAAGGTTTGCCTTTTACATGGGTCATCATTTTAGTGGTTTTTCCTGGATGTTCCATAATGGCAGCATCAATGCTTCCACTGGTATTCATCATTTGACCATTCACTAATCCCAGGTAAAATTTTTCCATTTCCCTACTTTCAAAAAGTAACGAAAGGGCTTTATGTGATTCTTCGTGTTTGGCAAAAATGATAATGCCACTGGTATCTCTGTCTAAACGATGTACCGTATAAATATTTCCGTAGCGTTGTTTTAATAGGTCTTTCAACGACTTTTCTACGCCCATTCTATCAGGAATACTCAATAAGCCAGAAGGTTTGTTTACTGCAACAAAATCGGCTGTTTCTACTATGATATCAATACTCATGCGTTTTCTTCTGACTTGTTTTTTCTAAGAAAAGATTTGTTCATGAATTTAAGTAAGCGCACTTCTTTGTCGTTTAAAAAACGCCACTTGCTTCTCTCTACATTTTTCTTGGTAAGATTGGCAAACATTACTCTGTCTAATGCTTTAACATCGTATCCTAAGTGTTCAAAAATTCTACGCACAATCCTATTTCTACCACTATGAATTTCTATGCCTACTACATTCTTGCTTTTGCTATCGGCATAACCAACAGAATCTGCCGCAACAAATCCATCTTCTAAAGTGATTCCGCTTACAATTGAATCCAAGTCTTTTTTAGTAACGGGTTTATCAAGGGTTACTTCATAAATTTTCTTTACTTCAAAAGATGGATGTGTAAGCTTTTGCGCCAATTCTCCATCGTTGGTTAACAACAATACACCGGTGGTATTTCTATCTAATCTTCCAACAGGATATACTCTTTCTGGTGTAGCACCTTTAATTAAATCAAGTACGGTTTTTCTTCCTTGCGGATCGCTTGCAGTGGTTAAATAATCTTTGGGTTTGTTCAATAAAATATAGACCGAATTACGTTGTAAAAAAATGGGTTTCCCTTTTACTAAAATTTTATCTGCTTGAGAAACTTTATAACCGGGTTCAAAAATTTTATCGCCATTTACGGTTACTTTTCCTTCTTTCACTAATTCTGCTGCTTCTCTTCTTCCACAAACACCTGAATGAGCAACATATTTATTAAGGGGGATTAAAGACTCTCTGGTGGTAGCTTCTTTTTTATCGGCATCCATTGGATTACCTGGATAGGTAGGCTTGCCTGTTTTTGCAGCACCTTTATCGTTTTTGAATGCTTTATAAGAACCTGCTGCGGGTTTTGCTGAGCCAGTTGCTCCTGTTCTTCCAGCACTTGCTGCTGGTCTGCCTGGTCCTTTTGCAGCGGTTACTGGTCTTCCTGCTTTTGGTGGTGCAACAACTTTTTTTGGATCTATATATTCTTCTCCACGAGCTTTTGCTTTTTTTCTTGCCCTCATTTCTTCGCCCGCAGCTCTTGCATCTGCTTTGTTCTTTCTTTTTTCTTGGCGATAGGCTTCTTTAATGGCAGCGCCTTTTTTCTTTTCGGCAAATTTGCTGAAGTTGTCTGTACGTTTTTGCATGGTGTTGATTTGCTGTTTTACAACAGGATTTAAAATTAAGTATATGTTGAATTAGCCCTTGTTGGCCAATTGCCCGCAAGCTGCATCAATATCTTTACCCCTACTTCTTCTCAATCTTGCATTCACTTTATTGGCCGCAAGAATATCCATAAATGTTTGGGTGTCTTCTTCGTCTGGTTTGGTAAACTTGAATGCATCAATGCTATTGTATTCAATAATATTGATCAAGTCTGCGGGTATTTGTCTAAATACTTTTGTTAACTCTTCTGCATCTTTTGCAGAGTCATTTAGGTTCTTGAATAAAATATATTCAAGGGTAATTTCATTACCCGTTTTCTTATAAAAATAATTTAATGCCTCCGTTAAAACCTTGATATTATTGGTTTCATTGATGGGCATAATTTGATTTCGTTTAGCATCATTGGGCGCGTGTAACGACAATGCCAATTTAAATTTTACTTGGTCGTCGCCCAGCATTCTAATTTGTTTGGCAACACCCGCAGTGGAAACAGTAATTCTTCTAGGACTCATAAACAAACCATCTTTTGCTGAAATGCGTTCAATGGCTTTCAATACATTATTATAGTTGAGTAATGGTTCACCCATTCCCATGAATACAATATTGGTTAACTTTTTTTCGAATACCTGCTCGCTCTGTTGATTAATCAACACTACCTGGTCTACAATTTCATCGTAGGTTAAATTTCGCTTACGTTCCATATAACCTGTTGCACAAAATTTACAGCTTAAACTACAGCCTATTTGAGAAGAAACGCAAGCAGTTTTTCGATCGTCTGTTGGAATTAATACTCCTTCTACTAAATGTCCATCAAAAGTTTTAAATCTGCTTTTAACGGTTCCATCGTTGCTGTATTGGGTTGCATCCACACGCAAAGCTGGCAGGGAAAAATCGGCTGCCATTTTAGTCCGCAGTTCTTTGCTAAGATTACTCATATCTTCAAAACTGTGGGCATGCTTTTGCCATATCCATTCCTGCACCTGCTTGATCCTAAATTTTTTTTCGCCAATGCTTTCAAAATAAGTCTCCAAATCTTGTTGGCTTTGATGGCGAATATTGGGTAAAGAGGCACTCATTCTGCAAAGATAACTTATATCTTGCAGCCTCAACCATTCTATATGAGTAAAGCTTGCTATATCATAGACGCAGTACGCACGCCAATTGGGCGTTTTGGCGGAAAATTGAGTTCGGTTAGGCCAGATGATTTATTAGCTACGGTTATTCGTTCTTTAGTAGAACGCCATCCCAGCATAGATCCTACGGCCATTGAAGATGTAATTGCAGGAGCAGCTAATCAGGCTGGAGAAGACAATCGAAATGTGGCTAGAATGGCGGCGCTCTTGGCAGGATTGCCCACTACAGTGGCTGGTAGTACGGTAAATAGGCTTTGCGCCAGTGGTTTACAGGCCATTATGGATGCAGCAAGAGCCATACAATGTGGTGATGGACTGTTGTATATTGCTGGAGGAGTCGAAAGTATGACCAGAGCACCTTTTGTAACTGCTAAGGCAGATTCGGCTTGGAGTAGAAAAGTGGAGACCTATGATTCTAGTTTTGGTTGGCGTTTTATTAATCCAAAATTGTCTGCCATGTACCATCCTTATACCATGGGTGAAACGGCAGAAAACGTTGCAAAAACATGGGGTATCACCAGAGAAGCGCAGGATCAATTTGCTTTTAATTCTCAAGAAAAATATTTCAATGCAGAAGCAGCTGGTTTATGGAACGATGAAATAGTGGCTGTTGAAATGGTAGAAGACCGGATGGTAAGCTGGTTTAATAAAGATGAGCATCCTCGTAAAACCAGTTTAGAAAAATTGGCAACATTAAAGCCCGCTTTTATTACAGAGGGAACGGTAACTGCTGGTAATGCTTCGGGAATTAATGATGGGGCCGCTGCTGTATTATTAGCGAGTGAAGAAGCAGTCAAATTATTCAATCTTCAACCCATTGCTCGAATCAGTAGTATGGCGGTTGCGGGTGTAGATCCTGCCATCATGGGTATTGGCCCAGTTCCTGCTTCGCAGAAAGCATTAAAAAGAGCTGGACTTACTATAAATCAATTGGGCTTGGTAGAATTAAATGAAGCTTTTGCTTCGCAAAGCATTGCTTGTATTAAAGATCTTGGGTTAAATGAATCCATCGTAAATGTAAATGGTGGTGCTATAGCATTAGGACATCCATTAGGTTGTTCGGGTGCACGTATTTCTGCAACTTTACTCCACCAAATGCATAGAACCCAAACTAAGTATGGCTTAGCTACCATGTGTGTAGGAGTAGGCCAAGGGGCGGCCATTATTTACGAAGGCCTTTAATTAAGATTAATTATGATAAAAGGTTTCTCGCATTATTGTTGAAATGCTTAATTTGT
>JBKBWE010000327.1:0-2902 GCA_046289145.1 Sediminibacterium sp. | reverse complement strand
TCTTTGTTGCCAATACTTAGGACCTGGAGCACCACTTGCAGTACGGTATTCATTGGGCGTAGGCAAAATAGTACCTAATTGCTCAAATTTGTTACCGTGATTAGAAGTGGGGTTGTTCATGATGTTCTGCGCCTGACTGCTTAAAGCGAGTACAGAAGCAAAAAATAACACCGTAATTTTCTTCATAATAGTGCTGATTTATTAAAATGGAATTCTTTCCAAAGCCATTTGAAGTGCAATTGCAAAAACACCCCCTGTAATAAACAGAATGTATTCTCTTCTATTAACTTTAAAAAGGTTTACGAATATAAGTGAAATAACCAGAATGGATAATACAATCAGAAGTTGCCCCGCTTCTAACCCTAGATTAAATGCCAAGAGTTCTGGAACAATATTATCGCCCTTACTCAATAAGCTTTTGAGGTAATTGCTAAACCCCAATCCATGAATCAAACCAAAAAAAAGGGCAAAAAAATAAATTAATGGAAATTTGGCTTTGTATACAAACTTCTTAACAAACACATTACTAATTGCAGTTATAAGAATTGTTACTGGAATCAAAAACTCAATCCAACAGGTAGAATAATTTAAGATATTGAAAACACTTAATGCTAGGGTTATAGAATGACCAATGGTAAAAGCGGTAATTAACCAAAGCAACTTTTTCCAGTCTGGAAACTGGTAGCGTATACATAATACTAGTACAAATAAAATATGGTCGATTCCTTTTAAGTCAGCAATATGCTGGTAACCCATTTCAAAGAAGAGACCAAAATCATTCATTGGAGCAATTTAAATTAAAACCGACATTTGCAGTAAATAAATTGTTTTAATGGCAACAATATTCGCTCAATGGTTAATAAGTGCAAGTTTAGCAATTTTGCATCCTTTTTTTGTTTCTGTAATCGAAATTGAGCATAATCCAAAAGACGCAACAGCAGAAATAAGTGTTAGAATATTCACAGATGATTTGGAGAAAACCCTACAGAAACAAAGTACCGGCAACATTGATATCATTAAGCCTATAAACAAAGCCCTTATTGACCAAAAAATTAGTCAGTACATCAGTAAAACACTTCTATTAAAGATCAATGGTAAGGCAGTGAAACTCAATTATATTGGATATGAAATTATCAAAGAAAGTACCTGGTCTTATTTTGAAGTAACCGATATAAAAGATATGAATACAGTAGATATTAACTGCGCGATATTACACGATTTTGAAAGCAGCCAAATCAATTTGTTTCATGTAAAGAGTAAAGGGAATCAAAAAAGCTACAAATTAGATTACCCTAACAAGTCAACAAGTTTTAGTTTTTAATCCTCACTTGCCAAGGCTTCTGAAGTAGTAACCAATACCTTATCAATCCGATGGTTATCCATGTCGATAATTTCGAAGGTAAAAGATTCCCACTCTAAAGTCTCCCCAGTTTTAGGAATTCTTTCTAAATGATGAATAATGAAACCTGCAAGTGTATTAAAGTCTTGCTCCCATTTCTCCATCCACTCTGTTTTATCAAATTTGCTTAGGAAATCATAAAATGGAATCTGCGCATCAATTAAATAAGAACCATCAGCGCGTTCAATAATTTCATAATCTTCGTCCTCTTCTTGAGGTATATCTCCTACTATAGCTTCTAAAATATCGTTTAAAGTCATTAATCCTTGAACACTACCATATTCATCCACAATAAAACATTGGTGAATCTTGGTCTGCTTAAATTTTTCCAACACCTGATAAGCAGAGTTGTTTTCTGGCACATACATGGCTGCACGTATGATGGAGAAAATGGTTGCATTTTCGTCTGAAGTAAATAAGTCTTTTATTGAAACCACCCCTTTAATATGATCAATATCGTCTTCGCAAACCGGATAGACAGAATGAATCATGTCTTGCAACTGAGCCCTTATTTCACCTACTTTCTTTTCTCCATCTAACCATTCAATATCACTTCTATGCGTCATTAAAGAAGTAATATTGCGATCGCTTAAATGAAAAACCCTTTCTATAATTTCTTGCTCTGCTTCTTCAATAGTGCCCTGTTCAGTGCCTTCACTAATGATTGCCTTAATTTCTTCCTCGGTAACTTGATTGTCATTGGCTTTAATTCGAAGCATTTTCACTATTAAATGAGAAGACTTAGACAATAGCCAAATAAACGGAAACGTAATCCAACCAGCAACACGCATAGGGCCTGCTACTGATTTTGCAATACCTTCTGGATTACTTAATCCAATCCTTTTAGGAACCAATTCACCTAAAACCAATGATAAATAAGTAACAATAATTACAATAATAGTGGTAGAAATAGTGGTACTATACTCAGCCAAGCCGCTAAAACCCGACAGCCAAGCAGCTAAAGGCTCCTTGAACTTATCACCTGAAAAAATACCAGTTAAAATCCCTATTAAAGTAATTCCAATTTGAACAGTCGACAAAAAAGTATCTGGATGATTGGCCAATTTGAGTGCCTTTGCCGCATCTTCATCCCCCTTTGCTGCCTGCGCTTCAAGGCGCGCTTTTCTGGAAGACACTAAGGCAATTTCAGCCATGGAAAAAAGCCCATTGACAATTATTAAAAAAAGTATCAGAAAAAATTCCATCATTTTGGTAAAAATAAGCAAAAATAAGCAGTCTAAGGCTTACCATCTAAATCTAAAATGACGTACTTGGGTGTCTCCGTCTCCCTAGTTGCTGGGTTTAAAAATTGAAAGGTTAATAATGAAACAGCAAATTGATTTCCTTCATATACTACAGTAGTAGAAGGAAATAGGTGTTTAAAAACGGCAACACTGTCTTTACTTGTCAATACTTTATCTTGGGGTTTGAACAATAATTTATTGGATTTATAGGGGAATATATGCTTTGAATAAAAATGAAGTGCATTGCTATTGTGGATCC
>JBKBWE010000326.1:0-2903 GCA_046289145.1 Sediminibacterium sp. | reverse complement strand
TTTCCACAACATGGCAAGGTTAAAAGTTTCATGCAACATCCCTTGACGCGCTGCTCCATCTCCAAAATAACAAAGAACTACATTTTGAGTACCCTTGTATTTCTCTGCAAATGCTAAACCTGCACCAGTACCAATTTGAGCACCCACAATACCGTGACCGCCAAAAAATTTATGTTCAACACTAAAGAAGTGCATACTGCCTCCTTTACCCTTAGCGCAACCAGTAGCTTTACCGTATAGTTCAGCCATACATGCATTGGCAGAAACGCCTTTTGCCAATGCCAAACCATGGTCACGATAGGCAGTTATAAAAGGATCATCAGCCTGAGTAGCGGTCATACAGCCAGCCGCAATAGCTTCCTGACCAATATATGCGTGAAAAAATCCACGGATTTTTCCAGCCATTTTGTACATTTCTTCTGATTTTAATTCAAACTGACGAATCAGCTGCATTAATTCATACCAATAGAGGTAGGTTTCTTTAGAAAACTTTGTAGCCACTTTTCAAAAATTTGAAGGCAAATATAGGGGTTATCCTTGATAGTTCCCTACCCAGCATATTCCCGTTCTAATACTTCTTGGGGAGGGTAAGGGATGCTTATATTATTCAGATACATTTCTTCTAAAATGTCTGCAAAAGTGGAAAAATAAAGCACCACATCTTCTCTAACATTTCTTTTAAGCCATTTGAATCCACCAGGTAATTTTTCTAATACCGATTTGTCATCTAAATATTCCAAGTGATGAATATCTGTTGGCGTTAACCCTATGTCGGTTAGTTTTTTAATCATCAAATTAACTGGGGTATTGCTTATCGGGCAATATTCTTCTGCTAGTTCAGTCCATTCTCCAAAACCGGTATGTGCGTAGGTTAAAATTTCTTCTTTGCTAACATTTGCAACTACTTGTAATAAATTTCCACAATTACAAGCACCATGATTTCCCCAGGCATAGTGGGCTCCTTCATTCAATTTTTTGGCAGTTTGTTTTAATACATCTACAAGAACCAGGTTTGGATACGCCATATTTACTTTTTTAATTTAACAAGACTCAATATCAAAAAGTTGAATTGAAAGCTAATTTATTCACCAATTTTTCCATCTATTTTATTTGTACAATCAAAAACAATTTTACTGCACAAATGACTCAACATTGCTACCGTTCATCCCTAAAAAGGAGCAGTTAGCTAAACCTTTTTCTTGTTTAGGAGTTAGTTATAAAAAATTAAACAAATTTTATATGAAAATGCGCATTTTAACTTTGACAATGGTTGCAGTAATGGGATTGTTGGGTACCGTATCTGCACAGAAAACAGTAGTAGACATTGCAGTAGGTTCTAAAGACCATTCAACATTGGTTGCTGCAGTAAAAGCTGCTGATTTAGTGGCTACCCTACAAAGCGCTGGACCTTTCACCGTATTTGCTCCAGTTAACGCAGCTTTCGACAAATTGCCTGCAGGTACTGTTGCTAATTTATTAAAGCCTGAAAACAAAGCAACTTTAACTAAAGTATTAACCTACCACGTAGTTGCTGGAAATTTAGATGCTGCTGCTGTAGTAAAAGCCATCAAAGATGGTAATGGTAAAGTGGTGGTAAAAACTGTTGCAGGAAATTCTTTAACAGTAACATTAAAAGACGGTAAAGTAACTTTAACCGATGAAAACGGTGGGGTTGCAACAGTTGTAGCTGCAGATTTAAAAGCAGGCAATGGTGTTGTTCACGTAATTGACGCTGTAGTATTACCTAAGTAATTTGACTCAAATGGTAAGTATAAAAAAGTCCCGAAATTTTTCGGGACTTTTTTATTATTTATGCCTCTTGCAAAAATGGATAGCCATAATGTACAGGGGGATTATAGGTCTCTTTTATCGGTCTTGCACTTAACCATCTATAAAGGTTTAATGCACTACCCGCTTTATCATTGGTGCCAGAAGCTCTAGCGCCACCAAATGGTTGTTGACCAACTACCGCACCGGTTGGCTTATCGTTGATGTAGAAATTCCCAGCGGCATTTCTAAGCTCATTGGTAGCTAATTCAACGGCAGCTCTATCCTGAGAAAGAATAGCACCGGTTAAAGCATAAGGAGAAGTACTATCTACCAGTTTAAGCGTTTTCTCGAACTGCTCAGCTGGGTAAACATATATGGTTAAAACTGGTCCAAATATTTCTTCGCACATAGTAACCGATTTTGGATCCTTGGTTACAATCACTGTAGGTTCAATAAAGTATCCTTTGGTTTTGCTGAAATTACCACCAGCAATAATCTTTACCTTCTTGTTTTTCTTAGCATTGGTAATATAACGAGTAATACTGTTGTAAGATTTCTCATCAATTACGGCATTCACAAAATTGGTAAAGTCTTCCACTGTTCCCATTTTCATGGTATTGATGGCAGCAACCAATTTTCTTAAAATTTCGTCTGCTAAATTGCTAGGGATATAGGCTCTAGAAGCAGCAGAACATTTTTGTCCTTGGAATTCAAAAGCCCCTCTAGCTAATGCGGTTACTACAGCATCTACATCTGCAGACTTGTGTGCCACAACAAAATCTTTGCCGCCTGTTTCTCCAACAATTCTTGGATAAGATTTGTACATACCCATATTTTCACCAATCACTTTCCACATATTGTTGAATACACCAGTAGAACCAGTGAAGTGAACACCAGCAAAATCTCTATGAGAAAAACAAACTTTACCAATGGTAGGCCCATCCACATAAATCAAGTTGATTACACCATCAGGCAAACCAGCTTCTTTTAATATGCGCATGAATAGTTGAGCAGAATAAATTTGTGTGTTAGCTGGTTTCCAAACTACCACATTGCCACACATTGCAGCAGATGTAGGTAGGTTACCGCCAATAGCAGTAAAGTTGAAGGGGGTCACCGCTAATACAAATCCT
>JBKBWE010000034.1:0-14980 GCA_046289145.1 Sediminibacterium sp. | reverse complement strand
GATTAAACAAAGTACCCGCTCCTTTTATTGTAATTAGCTGTTTAATTTTAGGTGCAATTGCCTAATTTTTGTATCTTCCTTTACATCATAAACCTTTCTCATGGTAACTATTGCTTTATAGAATTTAAAAGGAGGGGTAGGAAAAACTGCAGCTACAATAAACCTTGCGTACCTAAGTGCAAAGCAGGGGTACAAAACACTAATATGGGATTTAGACCCGCAGGGTTCTTCTTCTTTTTATTTAGGAGCTACTGCAAGTGTGAAAAATGAGGCAAAAAAAATATTGACTGGAGAATTGGATTTGGCTAACGCTATTCAACCCTCAGCCTACGAGAACCTAGACATCATACCTGCAGATCTTTCTGCAAGGCATGCAGATATTTTATTGAATGATATGAAGCAAAGCAAGAAAAAAATTTCTTCAATACTTGCATCCATTAAAAACGACTACGATATCGTTTTTTTAGATTGTCCTCCTGGTATTTCTGTTTTGCACGATGCGGTATTTACAGGAGTTGATTGGATATTAATGCCTAATATACCTACTACTTTGTCTATTCGCTCTTTTGAATCTGTATTGAATTATTTTAAAGAAAACGATTTAGACTCTTCAAAATTAAAATGCTTCTTTAGTATGGTAGACCATCGAAAAAATCTCCATCACGAAGTAATTAATGAATTTTATAAGGACAAATTGTTCTTTAAAAGCTATATACCCTATTTAAGTGATGTTGAAAAAATGGGGGTTCATGAATCACCTTTAGAAACATTTGCTGCCAGCAGTTATGCTGCACAGTGTTATAAAGATCTTTGGAAAGAAATTAAACAGCGTTGCATCAATTAATATGGATAGAGAAATTACTTCATGGTATAGTCCAGCCTTAAACAAAGAGATGCCCATAGCATCTTACGGACATTATGGATTTGCTATTTTATTAATACCTACTGCAGCAGCAGACTATTTGGAGTATGAGCGATTCCAGTTAATAGACGCTATTGCTCCATTTATTAATTCAGGAAAGTGTAGGGTATTTAGTATTGATAGTATGAACAAAGAAAGCTGGATGAATAATCAGATGCTTCCTGAACATAAAGCTATTAGGCATAACCAATTTAATGAGTACGTTTTTAATGAAGTGGTTCCTTTTATTCGTAGTTGTACTAGTGATGAAACTATGATATATACTTGCGGGGCT
This sequence comes from Sediminibacterium sp., assembly GCA_046289145.1. Classification (GTDB taxonomy): domain Bacteria; phylum Bacteroidota; class Bacteroidia; order Chitinophagales; family Chitinophagaceae; genus Sediminibacterium. Next base: position 13,784 of record JBKBWE010000034.1, on the reverse strand, counting down.
TCATTTGGAGCACTTCATGCAATGAATTTATTCATGAAAAGACCTGATATTATAAATGGAGCAATTAGTATGAGCGGTGTCTATGATTTAACAGAATACACCAAAGGTTTTTGGGATGATCAAGTATTTTATAACAGCCCAGTTCACTATATACCTAGCTTAAACGATAATTGGTATTTAGACAAAATAAAAGCCAGTCATCATATTCATATTTATACAGGAAGTGGCAATTTTGAAGACCCAGATGCGGCTAAAAAATTTGCCGGTATACTATACACGAAAGGAATTTGGTATGATTTAGACGTTTGGGGCCCAGATATTCACCATGATTGGCCAACTTGGCGCTCTATGCTTCCCTATATTTTGGATAAGAAATTCTAAACTGTAAAAAACTCGTTAATTCCCATTCGATGTATGGTACTCTGCCCCAGCTGAATTAATATTACATATTAATCAACGGCAATTGAGGCATCTTTCAGGAATTATTAGGATTTTAATACTACTGCTTTTAACTGTTTGTACTACTGATGCTAAAGCCCAGTATACAACGGTGAGTGGAAATGTGTATGATATTTCAGCAAGAAGACCCTTGGAAGCAGTAGCTGTTCAAAGTACTTCTGGAAGGGGCACTATCACCGATTCAACTGGGTATTATATTTTAACGGTATTAAAAACAGATTCGATTTGGTTTTCATTAATAGGAAAATCTACTATGAAATATCCGGTAGATACAATTAGTAATCTAGAGCGTTTTAATGTAATGATTCATGTGCGTTCTTTCGATTTGCCTGAGGTAAAGGTTCGCAATAATTATTATAGATATGATTCTGCTATGAACCGACAAGATTATGCCAAAGTATTCAACTTTAAAAAGCCAAGTTTGGGGGTAGTGTCTAGTCCTAATTATAATCCAGGTGCAACTGTAGGATTTGACTTAGAAGGAATCATCAATATGTTTCGAGTAAAACGAAACAGAAGTATACTGACTTTGCAGAAAAGATTAATAGAAGAGGAAGAAGAAAAATATGTGAACAGTAGATTTTCCAAACTATTTGTAAGAAAAATTACTGGTTTACAATCTCCAGAATTAGATACATTCATGCGAAGATATCGACCAACCTATGGATTGGTAAAACTCTTAAACGACTTAGAGTTGGGTTATTATATTGGTCAACAATATGAAGAGTATAAATCTACCAAGTACAATTGGCGTGGAGGATTATATAGGCGAAGAGAAGATCAATAAAAATTTGTTATGAACTAGCTTTTAATGCTTTTTCACCTAATAATTGAATCAAAGGTAATAATGCACCAAATCTTTCATCATTACTAAATCCTTGTTTGTATCTATGATAAATTTGTTGTGCTATCACTGCATTCTTAAATAATCCGAATACATAGTAATAATTAATATCGGTTAAATCTCTTTTTGATATTAAAGCATAATAGGCAATTAAATCTGCTCTTGATAAATTTCCAGGTAACCAAGTACAATTGTACTGTTTAAAAATAGGTTCTTCATCATGTTCAAACCAATAAGCCAACATAGCACCTAAATCCATTAAAGGATCACCCACGGTAGCCATTTCCCAATCTAATACACCTCTCACTTCAGTTAAATCGTTACTGAAAATAATATTATCGTATTTAAAATCATTATGTAACAGTGTAGGAATTTGTTGTTTAGGATGATTGTTTTTTAACCATTCTGCAATCCGATTCATTGATGAAATAGTATCAGTTTCAGCATTGTAATATCTTTTGATCCAACCCTCCACCTGTCTATTTACATATCCTTCTGGTTTACCTAATTGAACTAATTGAGTTGATTCAATATCAATAGCATGAAGCTGAGCTAATGTTTCAACTAATTGCTTAGCACAATGCTCAAATTGGAGGGGTGATATGGCTAGTTTAGGTGCATTATACGCTCTTAATATAATACCCTCTAATTGTTCCATTATATAAAATGATGAGCCTGTTATGCTTGTATCTGTTGCATACAGAATGGGTTCTGGTACCTGACTAAAATGTGGCTTTAATAATTGGAGTACTTTGTATTCCCTTTCCATATCATGCGCCGATTTTATATTGGCTCCTGGTGGTGCCATTCGCATGACAAAGTGTTGGTTGTCCGTTTGAATACTGTATGTTAAATTAGAATAGCCACCGGGAAATCGGGTGATTGAAGTGATAGGAGTAACACCAGGTACAGATGATAGTAGTAAATTATTTAACTGATTTAAATCAAACGATTCTTTCTCTGAAAGTGCTACCCTTTTTTCCATAATACCACTATTTATTTTTTCTACTCATTCCATATTTCTTTAGAATACTTAAAGCCAGACTTTGCTTGTGTACTTCATCTGCACCATCCCAAATTCTTGCTCCTCGCTCGTGTTGAAATAAATTGGCCAACATGGTTTCATCCGATAATCCCATTGCTCCATGAACTTGAATGGCTCTATCTAATACTTTTAATACCATATTAGCTACAAAAAATTTAATGCCAGCAATTTGATCTCTAGTAGCGGCAGCACCATATAAATCAATATTGTGTGCTGTTCTTAAAACCAATAATCTGGCTGCATCTATCTCAACCCTGCTTTCTGCAATAAATCCTTGTATAAATTGTTGGTGCCCCAACATTTCTCCTTCTTTAATTTCTCTGGTAGCAGCTCGTTGGCACATTAAATCAAATGCTTTCTCTGCAATACCTACCCATCGCATACAGTGGTGTATTCTGCCTGGTCCAAGACGTTCCTGCGCCAGTTTAAATCCTGATCCTTCCGAACCAATGATATTGTTTATTGAAATTCTACAATTGTTATAACGAATCTCTGCATGACTAGCCCAACCTTCTCCTGCTTCTCCAAAAACAGGAATATTTCTAACCAACTCAAAGCCAGGAGTATTAGTTGGTACAATGAACATACTGGCTCTTTCATGTGGTGCAGCTGTAGGATTTGTTACTGCCATAACCACTGCAAACGCAGCACCATCAGCAGAAGAAGTAAACCATTTATGACCATTGATAACGTATTCATTGCCTTCTTTAACAGCTGTGGTTGCAAGCCTTGTTGGGTTTGATCCAGCAAATTCAGGTTCGGTCATCGAAAAGCAGCTACGAATTTTCCCTTCTAATAATGGTTGTAGATAGGTAGATTTTATTTCATCAGAAGCAAAACGGGAAATCATTTCTGTATTGCCAATATCAGGTGGCTGTGCATTAAAAGTGTATTGTCCATAATAGGGTGACAGGGATAATATTTCACTCACTTGTCCAAACTCACAAAGGGTTAATCCCATTCCATCTTCATGAGTGGGTAAATGCAAATTCCACCATCCTTTTTGTTTTACTAATTCCCTTTTTTGTGCAAGTATTTTTTCGGTTTCTTTAAAAGGCCTAGTCGTGTGTTCGCTTTCTAAAGGGATTAATTCAGTTTCTACAAACGCTCGAATATCAGGTAGTAAAACTTCTAATCTTTTGGTAACAAAAATGGCTTCCATCATAATTTTTAAATTGTAACACCTCCGTCTGCTGTGAATAAAGTACCTGTGCAATACCCCGATGCAGGTGCAGCTAAAAACAATGCCAGCGCAGCTATTTCGTCTACTGATCCCATTCTTGATATGGGGGCCATTTTTACAAATCGATTTAACCATTTTTCATCTTGCCAAAGCGCTTCAGAAAATTTGGTTTTAATGAGCCCGGGACAAATGGCATTCACTCTTATTCCATCTACTCCCCATTCTTTAGCAGTTACTTTAGTGAGCATATTTAAGGCAGCTTTTGAAACTGAGTATAGGCCCAACCCTGGATCGGGTGTAATTCCAGCGATGGAACTAATATTGATAACCGAGCCACCACCTCTTTCTTTCATGATGGGGTATACTAATTTTCCTAATTCAAATGGGGCTTTTACATTCACATTCATGATTTTATCAAATGCCCATTCTTCGCAGGTTACCACTGGCCCAAAAACAGGGTTACTAGCGGCATTGTTTACTAGTATATCAATTCCTCCGTATAATTCAACTGTTTTATTAACCAGTAATTTACATGCTTCTATATCCCCTGCATTACCTGCTACGCCTGTACATATTCCTCCAGTTTCTTGAATAGAAGTAGCCACTTTATCTAGTTCTTCCTGTTTGCGAGAGTTGATCACAACCGCCGCACCACTAGCAGCAAAATATTGGGCAATAGCTTCCCCAATTCCTTTACTAGCGCCTGTAATTAAGGCAACTTTTCCTTTTAAACTAAATGCTTCATTCAATTTCATACAATTAATTTTTTCTAGATAATGCTTTATTCATGGCTTTCATGAATTGGTCTTTTACTTTCAATCTAAACCAAGTTGGTGCAAGTCGTTTTAACTTCCACATGGTTCTTGCTGCTTTGGGTAATATAATATAGAGCTCTTTTTTACCCGCCCTCATCAATATTTCTTTGGCTACTTCATTGGCTTCTAAGCCAGATCGTTCTATAAATGTTTGAGTAATTTTCTTTGTAGCAGCTCCTCCTCTTACCGATTGAGCAATATTGGTTTTAAAATAAGTGGGTTGTATACAAGAAACATGAATGCCAACATCATATAGTTCGCTGTATAAAGTTTCACTTATAGCAACTACCGCTGCTTTTGTCATATTGTATCCTCCCATTGTGGGCGCACAGCTGATGGCTGCTGCACTTGCGGTGTTTAGTATATGACCATACCCTTGTTTTTTCATTGCAGGAATAAAGTACCAGCAGCCATATAATACACCCATCTGATTAATTCCTACCATCCACTCATAATTCTCTAAACTATAAGTTTCAAATTCTGATCCATCTCCTACACCTGCATTATTAAATAATAAATCAATTCCTTCAGCATCAAATAAAAAACGCTCAGCCACTTCTTTATATTGGTCTTTGTCTGCAACATCTAATAAGTAAGTGAGTGATTTTCCTCCTGCTTGAGTTACCAATCCCCCCACTTCTTCTAGCCCTTTTGGATTATTATCAGCTATACCAATAGTCCATCCTTCCGCAGCCAGTTCTAATGCAAATGCTTTGCCTAAACCCGACGCTGCGCCGGTTATAAATGCTCTTTTGAGAGGATATTTTTGAGAGAGTGCATACATAGGGCAAGCTTTATTGCTTGAATGTAAAAAAAGGATGGGACTTAATGGGCATTTCACCGAATTATTTTAGCTATTCGCCATTCAGCAAATGCTGGTTTAGATGACCGTATTTAATTCTATCTTTACTGCTTCCAAAAATTGACTCCTTTGAAAAAAATAAGTCTGTTACTAACATTACCCTTGCTACTATTTTCATGCAAGGATGAGAAAAAAGAAAATACCGATTCAAAAGCAAAATCACTATCTGCTACAATTGTAGATGTATTAATTGCGGGTGCAGGAAATATTGACAATAATGTGGAAGTAAATGGGGCTATTATTCCTATGGAAACCGTCAATATTAATCCAGAAGTAAGTGGTAGATTAACCATGCTCAATGCTCCAGATGGGGGTAGGGTAACTCAGGGTGCTATTTTAGCAAGAATTAATGATGCAGACTTACAAGCTAATCTAGCTAAAACAAAAGTATTATTAGACATGGCTCAAAAAACCGAGGAACGGTTAAGAAAGCTATTGGCTATTAATGGAATTAATCAATCTGAATATGACTTGGCTTTAAATCAGGTGAATAGCTTAAAAGCAGACTTACTAGTAACACAGGCACAATTAGATAAAACAATTATAAGGGCACCGTTTACAGGTGTATTAGGGTTGAGGCAAATAAGCCCAGGTGCTTATGTTACCCCTGCAATAACGCTTACAACACTTCAACAAGTGGACCGAGTAAAAATAGACTTCAATGTTCCTGAGTTTTATACCAATATGATTCGAGTAGGAGCATCGGTTCAAGTTCAAACCAATGAAACAAATTTAAAAAGAAGAGCAACCATTGTTGCAACAGATCCTCAAATTAATCCTACAACAAGAAACTTACGTGTAAGAGCAGTTTTAGATGGTAGTGCTATTGCCCCTGGAACTTTTGTAAAAGTATTTTTAGAAGCGGGTAAAAACAAGAATAGTATTCTGGTTCCTACCAACGCAATTATACCAGATGCAAGAGCAAAAAAAATTATTGTAGTTAAAGACGGCGAAGGTGTTTTTGTAGATATTGAAACGGGTGTACGCGGTACTGGCTTTGTAGAAGTTACCAAAGGGCTTATGCCTGGTGATAGCGTGGTAGTTACAGGTGTTTTATTTGTAAGACCCAAGCAACCAGTGAAAGTACGTTCGGTTAAGCAGTTGAGTGAAATTATCAAATAGAAGAAGCAGCCATATCCCATGAATATTTCTGAATTATCATTAAAGAGACCCATTCTTGCTACGGTGATGAATATCCTCATCGTATTGTTTGGAATTGTTGGATACAGTTTTTTGGCGGTAAGGGAGTATCCTGCGGTTGACCCACCTGTTGTAAATGTTCGAACCTCATATTCAGGAGCTAACTCTGAAATTATTGAGAGCCAAATTACCGAACCGCTTGAAAAAGCCATTAATGGTATTCCAGGAATTAGAAGTATTTCATCTTCTAGTTCAAATGGTAATAGCAATATTACCGTTGAATTTAATGTTTCTGAAGATTTAGAAGCAGCAGCTAATGATGTTAGAGACAAAGTAAGTCAGGCAGTAAGAAATTTGCCTCAAGATGTGGATGCGCCGCCAGTTGTGAGTAAGTCTGATGCCAATAGCGACTTTATCATCATGTTAGCAGTGCAAAGCCAAACAAAGGGTTTACTTGAATTAAGCGAATACGCAGAAAATGTTTTGCAAGAGCGTTTTCAAACAATTTCTGAAGTTAGTGCTGTAAATATTTTTGGTCAAAAAAGACCATCGATGCGTATCTGGATCGACCCAGATAAACTGAATTCATTTAATGTAACTTTTGGCGATATTAGAACTGCACTCAATACAGAAAATGTTGAAATTCCTTCAGGAAAAATATACGGCGATAAAACAGAGTTAACCATTAAAGCATTGGGTAGGCTTACTACTGAAAAAGATTTTCGTGATTTAATTATAAGACAAACACCAGCAGGAATTATTAGACTTTCTGATGTAGCATATGTGGAAGTTGGCCCTGAAAATGATGAATATAGTTGGAGATTAAATGGAGTGAATGCGGTGGGTATGGCCATTATACCTCAACCAGGAGCCAATTACATTAAAATTGCAGACGAATTTTATAAGCGTTTAGCAGAGATACAAAAAACAGAAAAAGGAGATTTTATGATGACTCCTTTAATTGATCAAACAAAAAATGTTCGCGCATCAATTAAAGAAGTAGAAGAAACATTATTGATATCATTTACACTAGTTGTATTAGTGATTTTCTTTTTCTTTAGAAATTGGCTGATTGCCATAAGACCACTGATTGATATTCCAATATCGTTAGTGGCTACATTCTTTATCATGTATATTTCTGGTTTCTCTATTAATGTATTAACCTTATTAGGAATTGTATTGGCCACTGGGCTAGTAGTAGATGATGGGATTGTTGTTACGGAAAATATATTTAGAAAATTAGAGAGTGGGTTGCCGATTAGAAAAGCTGCATTAGAGGGAAGTAAAGAAATTTTCTTTGCGGTAGTGTCTACCTCTATCACACTGGCAGTGGTGTTTTTACCGGTAATTTTCTTACAAGGATTTGTTGGTAGTTTATTCCGTGAATTCGGAATTGTGGTTGCAGCAGCTGTTTTAATATCAGCTTTTGTATCATTAACTATTACGCCTGTATTAAATGTTTATCTCAATAAAAAAGATGCTGGTCATGGTAAGTTTTATGATTTGACTGAACCATTTTTTAGAGGGATGGAAAACGGCTATAAGAGATTGCTTGCGGGGTTTCTAAAAGTTCGATGGATGGCATGGATAATTGTTGCCATTTGTGCGGGTATTATTTATTGGATTGGTGCAGGTTTACAAAGTGAATTGGCTCCATTAGAAGACAGAAGTAGCATACGTTTTCAAATGAGCGGCCCCGAAGGTGCTAGTTACGGCTACATGGTAGAAACCGGAGATAAATTATTAAATTATTTAACTGATTCTGTACCTGAAAAAGATTTTGTATTTGCTGCAGTACCTGGATTTGGAGGAAGTGGTGGTGTGAATGGAGGAACACTTAGAATTAAACTAGTGGAACCAGACCAGCGAAAAAAATCTCAATCAGAAATTGCCAAAGAAATAGGAAAAAAACTACCTAGTATCAATAATGCTAGAATTTTTCCAGTAGAAGAACAAACCATTTCTGTAGGACTTGGCTCAAGAGGATCATTGCCTGTTCAATTTATTCTACAAAATTTAGACTTTGAAAAAATAAAAACAGTCATTCCTAAATTTTTAGAGGAAGCTCGAAAAGATAAAACATTCCAAAACGTAGACGTAAATCTTAAATTTAATAAGCCCGAATTACAATTAACGATTGATCGTATTAAAGCAAAAGATTTAGGTTTATCAATTATAGATGTGGCTGATGTAGTTTCTAGCGCATTTAGTGGAAGAAGGCTTGCTTACTTTATCATGAATGGTAAGCAATACGAGGTAATTTCACAGGTTGCGTATAAAGACAGACAAAAGCCCGCCGATATTGAAAAGCTATATGTTCGAAATAATAGAGGGGAAAGCATTCCACTAAAAGCGGTGGTTAAATTAGAAGAAAGTTCAAATCCTCCAACATTATATCATTTCAATCGATTTAAAGCCGCAACCATCTCTGCTTCTTTAGCCGAGGGTATGACAATTGGGGATGGCGTAAAAGCGATGAGGAGAATTGGCGATCAATTATTAGATGAAAGTTTTAAGACAGCATTAAATGGGCCTTCACGGGATTTTGAAGAAAGTTCCTCTAATACTGCATTTGCTTTTGGTTTTGCTTTAATATTAATTTACTTAGTATTGGCAGCTCAATTTGAAAGCTTTAAAGATCCATTAACCATTATGATTACAGTACCACTTGCTTTGGCAGGTGCTTTGCTAAGCTTATGGATTTTTGATCAAACAATTAATATTTTCTCTCAAATTGGTATGATTATGTTAATTGGTCTAGTAACTAAAAACGGGATTTTAATTGTTGAATTTGCCAACCAGAAAAGGGAATTTGGTTTGAATAAAAAAGAAGCGGTTTTAGAAGCTTCCGCACAACGATTACGTCCTATTTTGATGACTAGCCTTGCAACTGCATTAGGTGCATTACCCATTGCTTTAAGTATAGGAGCTGCAGCAACCAGTCGTATGCCATTGGGTATTGTAATTGTTGGGGGTATTATGTTTTCTCTTTTGTTAACACTGTTTGTTATTCCTGCAGTGTATACCTACATATCTGGAAAGCATGATGCAAAAAAAGTGGATATAACAGATTAATTTTACAATTATGCTTAGCTCTATTTCAGATATCAGGCGAGATTATATGTTGAAGTCTTTTGACGAATCTCATGCAGCCAATAATCCTTTTGACCAATTTAAAGATTGGTGGGAAGAAGCCACTAGTGTAGAAATTGATGAAGTAAATGCAATGACGCTGGCTACGGTAGATGCAAATGGAAAGCCATCTGCAAGAATAGTTTTATTAAAAGGGTATACGCATGATGGCTTTGTTTTTTTTACCAATTATGAAAGTGCCAAAGGGCAGGAATTGTCTGCAAATCCAAATGCCGCATTACTATTTTTTTGGAAAGAATTAGAAAGGCAAATCAGAATTGAAGGAACCGTAGAGAAAATCTCCGAAGCCGATAGCGATGCTTATTTTCATTCAAGACCAGCTGGGAGTAGAATTGGGGCTTGGGTTTCTCCACAAAGTACAGTAATACCTGGACGTAATTTTCTAGAAGAGAATTACCAAAAGTTGATGCTGCAATACCCTGATGAAAATAAAGTACCTAGACCACCACATTGGGGAGGATACATTGTGAAACCCGAAAGTTTTGAGTTTTGGCAAGGAAGAAGTAGTAGACTACACGATCGTTTAAGGTTTTCTCAAAATGAAGCAGGTGAATGGATACGGGTTCGTTTAGCTCCTTAAAAAATTGATGATATTACTAGAGGGAAAAGTCATTTTGAAGTTGAGTAATTACGGCTTGAATGGTTTGATTCAATTGTACTCCTAAATCAGGAATTTTTTCAATTTGCTCTCCTGTCTTCGCATAGAATTCAATGCTCTCCACTGTTTTATAAGCTTGTTTAATTCCTAGGCTATAAATGGAGGATTTCATTTTATGTGCCAATTGAAAAATCTCTTTTATTTGTTTTGCTTCAATTGCTCTTAATAAATTAATGATATCCAGATTGGTGTTTTTTATAAACACTAGAATTATTTCTTTTAGGAAAGCAGTATCGTCTTGGTCTATACCTTGTAATGCAGATAGGTCATACAGTTTCTCACTATTTATAGCTTCAGTGTTCTTTTTTAGTTTTTTAGTGAAGTCAATATGACTGTTTAACTGTAATTGTTTTTTGATGCATTCATATAAACCGGCTTCTGTAAATGGTTTGGTGATGTAATCATTAAATCCTGCATCTGCAAATCGGTCAGTTTCTTTTTTAAATGCATTAGCAGTAAGTGCCACAATGGGGACTGCTGCTTTGATAGTGTCACCCATATGTCTAATCAACTGAGTGGCTTCATAACCATCCACTTCGGGCATATGAATATCCATCAGTATTAAATCAAAATCACTTTTTTTATGTGCTTCAAATGCTTCTTGACCATTAGCAACCAATACTACTTCATGTCCCCATTCTTCTAGTATTTGCTTAACGATAATTTGATTGATGGTTACGTCTTCCGCTACCAATATTCTTTTTTTATCTATAGGCGTAAATACCTCTTCTTCTTTGCTATTTTGTAGCATTGAACTATCGCCAATTTGGTAAGGGATACGTATAGTAAAACAAGTTCCTTGATTTAAAGTACTTTCAGCTTTAATTGTACCTCCCTGCATTTCAATCAGGTTTTTGGTAATGGTCAAACCTAAACCTGTACCTCCATATTTTCTGCTTGTTTCAGAAGAAGCTTGAACAAATTCATCGAATATATTTGCTAAGTTTTCAGCAGATATTCCAATGCCGGTATCAGATACTTTGAATTCAAAAACAGGAAATTTGTTTGATACATTCAATTGAACTGCACTTATTGTTATTCTACCTGATTCAGTAAACTTAAGTGCATTACTAATTAAATTGTTGAGTACTTGTCCAAGTCTAAAAGGGTCTCCTAGTAATACAGTTTCAGGTGGAACTTGGTTGTCAAAAATTAATTCAAGTCCCTTTTCTTCAATTTTGAAAATGAAAGTTTTTAGTGTAGTTGAAATTTTTTCCTCTAATAAAAAAGGAATATTTTCTAATTCTATTTTACCTGATTCTATCTTAGTAAAGTCTAAAACATCATTTACAATATGAAGTAAATTATCAGCAGATTCAAGAATTAGTTTGGTGTATTCTTCTTGTTTTGGATTTAAATTTGTTTTGTACAACAGTCCACCTATGCCTAGGATACCATTCATTGGCGTCCTAATTTCATGGCTAATATTTGCTAAAAATACTTCTTTAACCCTGCTTGCTCTTTCTGTTTCTTCTTTCGCTTTAATTAATTCTCTTTCTGCTTTTATTCTATTGGTGATATCTTGAGAGAATCCAATAATATATGGTGTACTCGATGTTTCTTCAACCATATAATTTTGGTAGAGCAAATAAATATGATCGCCATTTTTACAAATAATAATGAATACGCCCTCAGCTTTTCCTGTTGTGAGCACATTTTGCAGATACTGTTGATCAAATTGGGCTATTTTATCTTGAGGTACAAATTCTTTAATATTTCTGCCAATTAATTCTTCACTTGAATATCCTACTATACTGCAAATAGCAGGATTTACACTAAGCAATTTGCCTTCTAAATCATGTGTACAAATTAGTGCTTGACTATAATTAAAGAGGTCTTTATAGCGTTTTTCATTCAATAATAACTTGTCTTCAATTTGTTTTCTCTCTGTAATGTTAAGTCCAAAACCAATTACTAGTTTTACTTCATTTTTTTTGTTTAAAACAGGGAATAAATTTCTTAAGTGGTATTCCACTTTACCATCAGGCAGTATCAAGGTTTCTTCCCAAGACAATTGCTTTTTTGATTCAAGAACTTTGTTAAAAATCTTTCTCCTTTCTAAAGCAATCTCAATATTTTTATTTTTGTATGCACAATACTCTTCATCTGTTTTTCCTATTATCCATTTTCTTAATTCATCATCTTTAATACCAATAGGATTTACAAATAAGTATCTGTGAGAAGCATCAAACACAGCAATATCTGTTGGGATACTGTTTAGTATGCTTTCATAAAAATTCTTTTGTTTATTAAATTCAGCCTCAGTTTCTTTAATCTTAGTAATATCCATATGGGTACCTAAAATTTTAACTGGGTAGTCATCTTTATCTTTGTCTGTAACAATTCCTCGGTCTAAAACCCATTTATAGTTACCAAATTTATCTTTGATTCTATATTCTGTATGATGATGATCTATTTCTTTATTTCTGTATTGTTGGTCTTGTTTTTGTAAAATTGCAATATCATCAGGATGTACTGCATTCCACCATTGCTCAGCAATAGATAAATCAGTATTTTCTAATTCAATAAAAGCTCTTTTTTGATGTGAAAAACTAGTAATATTTTTTTTGTAGTCATGCAACCAAACATTATCCCCCATTTTCTCGAGAGCAAACAATAATTTTTTCTCGTAGTTATCGCGCTTAGCTTCTTCAATTTCTTTTTTGAGGATAAGTGCTTGCAATAAATCTATTTGGGCATTTTGAATAGAAAAATCATCTCTTCCAAAAGCGTTTTCTTCCATTTCTTTGATGGAAGAAAAAGATGGGCTGCCAATAAAAACAAGTAGTTTGGGATGCTCATTTAGTAAAAATTGACCAGTCAAATGGATGGCTTTATTTCCTTTTGTTTGAATGACTATTTTTTCATGTAAATGTTGAAGTAAATAATCAATTATTGGCCCACTAGTATAATGTTCAATTTCGAACTGATTAATAAATAAATCATTTAAAGCAATAGGATGCATTTTACGGATTGATTTTCCGCAATCAACTATTACACCATCCAAATTTATCTTAAGGTGAAAGGGGAATAAGTCGTCTGATTGTTGTTGATTAAATACTAAATCCATTAATGCTATAAGATATCCTTCAAGGTACGATTTATTTATATTTTATTATATATCTTCCTTTATAAAAAAAGTCTGTAAAAATGATTCTTACAGACTTTTCATCAAGACATTTAAATTTTATTTTCTAGCCATTACTTTTTCTACGGCTGCTACAATAAAAGGAGTATCTAATCCATATTTAGTTAGTAATTCTGTGGGCTTTCCACTTTCTCCAAATGTATCGTTCGTTCCAATGAGTTCAATTGGAATAGGACAGTTTTTTGCAGCAACTTGTGCAATTGCATCACCTAATCCTCCGATAATATTGTGCTCTTCAACTGTAACAGCACATTTTGTTTTAACAATTGAATTGATGACTGCTTCCGTGTCTAATGGTTTAATGGTGTGGATATTGATAAGTTCAACGCTAATCCCCTTTTCTTCTAATATTCTACTTGCTTCTATAGCTTTCCAAACCATATGACCACAAGCAAAAATAGTAACATCTGTTCCTTCGCTTAGTTGTTGGGCTTTGCCTATTACAAAATCACTGCCATCCTCTTTGGTGAAATTGGG
>JBKBWE010000325.1:2113-2934 GCA_046289145.1 Sediminibacterium sp. | reverse complement strand
GCGTCCGAACAATATTCTATCACACTTGACAATATTGCTGTAGTCAATAGATTAAAATTTATTGTTTCAAAAATAGACACCGTTACAGACGCAAACGAAAAGTCAGAGCTATGGGAAAAACTTGCAAGTATTGTTTCTTCAAAAAGCGCAACATTTTACAGCGACATTTTTGAATTATATGTTTACACAGTGCTTAAATCTAAAGGCATTCCAATAAAACTTTTAAAATCTCAAGTAAAAGGTGGTAATAAAGTTAGCACTTGTGATTATAAAATTGGCGATGATTTTGCTGCCGATTGTAAGTGCATTATTAGCAACAATGCAGACTTTCATCAAATTTCAGAACATTCTTCAAAAATTGGCAAACAAATTAAATCTACCATAGGATATGAAAATATTTCTTTTGGAGGTGGTATAATAGGTTACAGAGATAGAAACTTTGACTTTTTGAAACCTTTTAGTGAATACAACGGAGATGAAAATAGTAAAAAAACAATTCTGAATTTTATAATAAATTGCTATTCTGAATTTAGGAGACACACGGAAATAGAATCACAAGACAAAATTAAATTTCTATTGATTTATTATTTGCCAAATTCAAACATAAAGCATGATGACATTAAAAATGCAACCCCTGAAACTGTAGAACAAAAGAATGAAATATTTTTTCTTCTAACTACAAAATATGCTACTTCGGACGAAATCAAAAAAATAACAGAGGCTTTTAAAACAGTTACACCAATGATATTTCAATTCAATAATTATTTTAGTAATTGACAAAAATGAAAAACCAAACGACAGACAAGAAACACCAGCTGCCA
>JBKBWE010000325.1:0-2103 GCA_046289145.1 Sediminibacterium sp. | reverse complement strand
CCGCTTCTTCGCCAAGCGCCGCAACGTTGGCTGCCATATTGACAAAAAATGAAAATAGGACTACTGCTATTAATTGCTTTGACTATTCTAACACTGAATAGCTGCCAGACAACTTATGGAATTGCCAATATTGGTAGTGAATCGAAATATTTGCCTAAACCTGTTTATAAAGACACGACAGAAAAAGCCACCTATATAACAGGACAGTTTTATCATAATTTAGGTGATGGTTATCAACCTGACGAATTATCATATTTTGGTGACTTAATGTTTAACAGAAGTATGACTTCAAAATATTTCAACTATTCATATGGTGGTTTGTTGTATTTAGGGAATTACTATGTAAATGAAGTAGCGACATATCGAGGAATGAAAACCTTTTATGGTAGTGCTTTGACAGGTGAAGTTAATTTGAATATTCCATTCAGAAGAGTAGATTGGCGAATAATTGGGCTAAGAGCAACAGCAATTTATGAACAAGGGAATTATACAACTTTCAGAAGAATGGCAGGAAATGATAACCTTATTACAAATATTCACCCAAACAACGCAACAATTAATATAGGATTAACTCACGACATTACAGTAAAACTTAGAAAAATAAGTTTTGGTTTATATAGTATGGAAGGCATAACAATTGGTGCTGACGGAAACGGAATTTTGACTTTATCAAATACCCTCTATTTTACGAGACAACGCTTTACAGGATATGCACAATTATCATTAGGTATATTTGGACCAAATGGAACAGTATCAACAGGAATAAGTTACAGACTAAAATAAATACGGCAGCCAACAGCGGTTTGCCAAAAGTGGGGGGCTTGGTGGTTTGCAAAAGTCTGTGCTTTCTACTACCTTTCGTGCTCGGTGGACAGGAACGGTGCTATAAACCCCACCTTCGGCAAGCCGCGAAACGTTACAGGCAATGCTAAAAGACAGACAAATGGAACATATGAAATATTGCGTCTTTATAGACGTTCTTGGTTACGGAGAACTTGTAAAAGACCCGACCAAGACCACCGAACAGAAGATACAAACGCTTAATAGTATTTATTCAAACCTTGCTTCCAGCTTATTGATTACAATCAATGAAATCAATGCTGTTGTTACAGACAAAATATTCATTAAGTCATTTAGCGATTGTTTTTATCTTGAAAGCACTAACCTTTTGGCTTTACTCTATTCTTGCCAACGAATTTTCAATGACACTTTTGGCTTTTATAAAAACTTGCCAGACAGCGAATATACACCGCTAATTAGAGGCGGTGTTGTTACAGATTGGACAGTAAGATTTAAAGACATGGGTGCAATTGTAAATAACCAAGACGGGACAAACCCTGTTGGACTTGGTGTAGCAAGAGCTTATTGGACTTCTGAAAAGACTAAACTTTCAGGAATGCGGCTAATAATTTCTGATGAAGTTGTTGCTGATTTAACACTAAATAAATATTCAAGAAATGGTTACGACTGTTTTGCTCAAGAATACACATATAATAATATTCCGCTTTATTTATTCCTTGAAAAAATTGCAACGAATGAAGAGAATTGTCCGGTAAATGTATATGAACTCATTTGGACAGAAACAGCAATGTCAAGTTGCACTTATGACTATGTCACACAACTAAACAACATTAGAAAAAACTTTAATACGAAATCGTTACGACACTTTCAAAAAACCGCAGAAGTAGTTTTAAAAGGACTTTTACTTTCTGACTGTAACGTAAGGACAGAAAACGTATTTGACAAGTATAAAAACGAATTGATTCAAATGACCAAATAAGCACTGCCTGTAACACGGGTTTTGCGTCAGGCGGGCTTGACTACTATTTGACAAATTTCTACCTTCGTTTAGCGTTCGTCTCGGGCGACACTGACTACGTCAGGTCTCCCGCCCGAACGCAAAGCCCCAAACCATTACCAGCAAGCGTATTTGACCACTGCTCCCAACGACCTGACATCTTAAAAACAAAACTTCCTGCTTTCTAAAAAGTATTGGGACGACAAAAAATAACCTGACAATTTCGCTGCAACCTGACACTGACCTGCAACAAATCCGACACTCAAACCCGACCTAAAAAGGTTTTAAAAATTTTAGCCTACCCG
>JBKBWE010000324.1:0-2935 GCA_046289145.1 Sediminibacterium sp. | reverse complement strand
GTGGTCAAACTGCCTTAAAGCTGGCCAAACGTTTACACGAGAAAGGTATTCCAATAGTGGGTACGTCTTTTGAGAACATGGATATTGCCGAAGACAGGGGTCGTTTTAGTGATTTATTAAAAGAACTCAATATACCTTACCCAGAATACGGTACTGCATACAATGCCGACGAAGCTATTGAAGTAGCTAATAAGGTTGGCTATCCTGTTTTGGTTAGACCTAGTTATGTAATTGGTGGGCAGCGCATGAGAATTGTGATTAATGATGAGGAAGTGGAGAAGGCAGTAATCAGCTTGCTAAAACATATTCCTGGCAATAAAATCTTAATTGACCATTTCTTAGACAGGTGCCAGGAAGCAGAAGTTGACGCCATTTTTGATGGAGAAGAATTTCATATCATGGGCGTGATGGAACATATTGAACCTGCTGGTATTCATAGTGGTGATAGTAATGCGGTTTTACCTGCTTTTAATTTAACCCCATTGGTGATAGAAACTATGGAGTTTTATGCAGAAAAAATTGCGCGCGCTTTAAATATCAAGGGTTTAATCAATATTCAATTTGCCATTAAAAATGGTAAAGTGTATGTGATAGAAGCTAACCCTCGTGCATCTAGAACCACCCCATTTATTGCTAAAGCATATCAAATTCCTTATTTGAATATTGCTACCAAAGTAATGTTGGGTGCTGCTAAATTGTCTGAGTTTACCATGGAGAAAAAACTAGAAGGTTATGCTATTAAAGAACCCGTGTTTAGTTTTGATAAATTCCCTGGTGTAAACAAAGAATTAGGACCTGAAATGAAAAGTACAGGTGAAGCCATTCGATTTATTAAAGACCTTAGAGATCCTTACTTCAGAACGCTTTACAAAGAGCGTAGTATGAACCTTAGTAGATAAGGTATTAATACCTGATTTTGAGGCTGCAGCAAAAAACTGCAGCCTTTTTATTTAGGTTTATTCAATGGCAACTGTTTTTAAAGCAAAAAGTTGGTGGCAATTTACATTAACCCGAATTACCCTTTCACTTATTATTGGTATTCTCTTGGGTAAATATGCACTCATTCCACAATGGTTGCTATTATTGGGTTTGAGCGGATCAGTGGCTGTATGGATACTAGTAGATCAGCTATCCATTTTAGCCTATTACAAAAAAAGATGGATCAGCGGAATGTCTATCCTGGTGGTCTTTATTGGTGTAGGAATAAGTGTATATCAGCTTGCTACCAATACAACTATTCAAATTAAGGCAAGAGTAATACTACAGGAAAACCCCATCAAAAAACCCAATAGCTTTCAAGCTACTGCTGCAATGGGAGAAACATTATTACTGATTTACTTTCACCCTTCTACCAATATTCGTTTGATTAATGCAGGCACCATTATTCAGTTGCACAAAAAACCATTACCTATAGCCAACACTAGTAACCCTGGCGGATTTAATTTCAAGGAATACGCTGCAAGTCAAAAAATACACCACCAGATTTATTTAACTAGTAAAGATTTTAGCATAGTTGGCAAAACCAATCTATCTTTTTCAATTTCACTATTGAGTAAGGCCCAACAATATATACTAAGCGTATTAGAAAAGTATATTCATAATCCCAGAGAAAGAAGTGTTGCAGAAGCATTATTAATTGGCTATAAAAAAAATTTAGACAAAGAATTAATGAATGCCTATAGCAATACTGGTGTGATACATATTATTGCGATTAGTGGTTTACACCTCGGAATGATTTATGCACTCTTGCATTTGCTTTTTAAACCTATGAATCGCTTAAGAAAAATGCATTGGTTAAAAACTAGCATCATTTTAATAATCATCTGGGGCTTTACATTGCTTACAGGCGCAGGGGCTTCCGTATTAAGGGCTGCAGTCATGTTTAGTTTTTTACTATTAGGCGAGCATCAAAATAGACCCAATCATATCATTAATACCCTTGCTGCATCTGCATTCTGCCTGCTTTTGTATCGGCCATTGTTTTTATGGGATATAGGATTTCAATTGTCTTATGCAGCAGTAATTGGGATAGTGCTTTTTGCAAAACCAATTGAAAAGTGGATATATGTACAAAATAAAATATTACGGCATTGTTGGCAATTATGTAGTGTAACTTTTGCCGCTCAACTCCTAACAGTTCCTTTGCTACTCTACTATTTCAATAGCTTTCCTAATTTATTTTTGTTCACCAATTTTATAGCAGTCCCTATATCTGGGTTTATTCTTTACTTGTTGATAGGTTTATTGGTAATTGCCCCATTTAGCTTTATTGCAAACCCAATTGGTATACTCACAGAAAAGATGATTTTACACATGAATGGATTTATCAAAAATAGCGCCAGTCTTCCTTTTGCATTAAACGAATATATACAAGTGTCGTTGGCACAAACCATTTGCTTATATATATTTATCATTGCTTGGGCAGTTTGGATAGCGCAAAAAAATAGAAGGGCTTTTTGGTTGGGCTGCTGTGGTATCTTATTTTTTATTGCTATTCGTTCCATTGATTTAATTCAGTTACAAAAGCAGCAAAAATTAATTGTGTACCATGCGCCAAAATATACTTCTATAGATATTTTGGAGGGATTGGGGCATCGGTATATTGGAGACCGCCAATTAGAGCGAAACACCTTATTAAAAAACAATTATCTCTCACCAACTCGAACACTTTACAGAGCAGGGAATTCATTGTTACATACTAAGGTTCAACTAAGTGCCCCCTTTGTGATTGGTCCTAATAAAAAAGTATTATTGGTTCATCCTAGATTAGCATTTCCTATTTTAAATAGGGTGCCAAAAATTGATTTAATTATACTAGCTGGGGGAGTTCAAATTCCATTTGCCGAAATAGTCAATCGCTACCCGCAAGCCAAATTGGTTTTCGACTGCAGCAACCCCTTGTGGAAAATACAGCTATGGAAAAAAGAAGCAGACC
>JBKBWE010000323.1:0-2938 GCA_046289145.1 Sediminibacterium sp. | reverse complement strand
ATCTTCTACATTTTTGGGTATAGCAACTGCCAATGGTTTTTCTTGATAAACAGAAGCATCCGTTGAATAAGCCATTAACTGCATCTGGTGTTCTGCAGTTTGATTAAAATACAGTTCACCTAAAATATTTGTAGAGAGTTGTTGCAGCAATTGTTCCATCAAAAACTAAATTGGGCAGAAATATACAAATTCCTTCCCATACCATTGATCCCGCTTCCATGCATTCGATAATCGGTATTGAAAATATTGACCATTCCAGTGCTCATTTTTATTCCAAATAAACCAGTAGCTAAATGAACATTCATAACCCCAAACCCAGGAGTGCCCCCTATTGGTATTCTATTGTCGTCTTTATCGCCTTGAGCCAGTCGGCTCTGTTTACTTGCATAAATATATTCCAAGGTGTATTGCAATTTTGATGGCTTCCATTCAAGAAAAGTTCTACCATTCATCGGAGGAATTCTGCGCATAGGCTCTCCCCTGCTTGTATTTTGCCCGAATGAATAGGATCCATTGCTACTTATAAAAAGATTTTTTGCAATGGTGAATTGCAAATCGTACTCAATGCCTTTGATATAAGATTCTTGGTTATTCTCTTTTATATACACATTGTAACCACCAATCTGTTGACCAGGTACCTGCACTCGATTGATGATATTAGTCAAATGCATATAATAAAATGCAAAAGCAAATTTCGCCGACTTTGTTTGAACCTTATATCCAATCTCTGTATTGTAAGACTTCTCTGGTGCTAAACCATAAGCAGGAACTTCATACCTAAAATCTACTAATCCTAAAGTACCCATATCATCAATATTGGGCGCACGATAACCCGTGCTATAGGAAGCATAAATTGATTGATTTTTATTAAGCTGATAAAGTAAAGCAGCATTTAAAACCAAGGAAGCCGGCTTCACTATTGCGGTATCAACACGGATATTTAATCCATTGTACCTGAGCCCTCCTTCTATATTAAATTTCCCCAATTTGATATGGTGCAAACTATAAAAAGAGAAATTTTGCATACGAGCGCCGTTGGGATATAAGCCACGCTGATTCAAGATGGTACCACTTGCAATGGCAATCTGTTGTTTGGAACTATTTACTTTATCACTATAAAACTCTATACCAGAATTAGCGCTCCAATTTTTGTGAATGACAGAGAACACATCCCCTGTTAATCCCACTGTTTTTACTTGATCTTCTTCTATGAAACGATTGGCGTTTCCATTTCTAAAATAAGTTCTTTTTTCTTTATTTAACTGTGAAGAAGCGGTGAAGGAAATAGTTGAAATAATTGGAGTGGAATATTTGCCCTCCATTTTCAAATAACTTAATTGTCGTTCTTGCGGATCAAATTGATAGTAAGCAAAATTTTCCAATGCTACCCGATGGTATAAGGGAACATTCCTTTGTTGCAATTGTTGGTGAGCGGCTGTCAATAACCAACGATTATTTAATTGCCATCTAAATTTCAGGTCAATTGCATTTTCTTTATACCCACTTGGCTGTTGAATACCCATTGTATCCCCACCAGGCAAGTCGCCAAATTTTCTTGCAGTATATCCAATTTGAAAAGTCATTTTAGAAGAACTATACCCGAGTTCTCCTCTACCCGTATATTCAGCATCATTGCTCAACAATCTGCCAATGAAATTGCCAGACCATTTTGGCTTATTAGTAAATGCAAGTGATTTTGTAAAAACTTGAACAACACCTCCCATTGCATCAGAACCGTATTGAACCGACCCTGTTCCTCTTGCTACTTCTATTGATTCAACTGAAAACAAATCGATGGTATTAAAATATTGATTAGGCCCATAACGGTAAGTAGCATTATTCAAACGAATGCCATCAATCATTAATAAATTTTGATTACCAGTTAATGATCGTACAAATGGAGACCCACCACCATGATTGGTTTTTTGAACAAACACTCCAGCATTACCAATTAATGCTTCAGGAGTTGTTCTTGATTGAAACTGATCAACACCTTGTAATGATAATTTAGAAACAGAATAAGGACTTAACAAACTAGATTGATTATTTCTGGTTGCAGTAACCATTACTTCCTTCAACAATACAGCACTATCATTTTGCGCATATGCACATATAGATAAAATAAGCCCCCCTATTATAAAACCAATTTTCTTCATAGTGCTATTTTATAATGATAGCTTTCTTTTGTTGACGATAATGATCAGCGCGCATATCTTCTAATTTATCCATCTCAGGTCCTTTGATGATTTTATTCCAATCAATAGTTGTTTTGTATTTTTTCATGGCTTTGTTCACATCCAAAATTCTAGCATCGTGCATTTCTAAAGTGTAAGGCGTAAAATCTGGTTTGTCGGTGAAAAAGTCTTGTAATAAAGTAGCAGTAACATCATACTGGTTTACATATGGCACTCCAGCAATATTATAAATCGTTTTTAAAATTGACCCAAAATTAGCATGGGTATTACTGATATGACCTTTCTTAACATAAGGACCAGCCATCATTAATATGGAACGATGTGCATCAATATGATCAACACCCCCTTGTGGATCGTCTTCTGTAATAATGACCAACATATTCTTCCAGTATTTGGTTCTAGATAAAAAATGCAAGATTCTTCCCAATGCCAAATCATTGTCTGCCATGAATGAATGGGCACTGGTATATCCGTCTTCAGGTCTTGCTTTAGCTATATGATCGTTGGGCAATTGAATGGTCATTAAACTGGGCATTTCTTCTTTGCCATTAATCCATTTTCTGGTGAACTCTTTTTCAAATTGGTTGGCCCTATATTGATCGGGTATATTGGTATTATAACCTGGATAATTTCTGCTGGTTCTAGTGAACAAGGCCTTTTGCATGGGCACCATAACACCATGACCAGCACCAGTTGCCGTATCATACCATTCTTCTCTTACATGCGCTGTTTCATTGGCTTCC
>JBKBWE010000322.1:0-2941 GCA_046289145.1 Sediminibacterium sp. | reverse complement strand
AATCCAATAAAAACAAATGCTTATACTGCAACAGTTGGAATTGCACCTATACTTAGCTATCAAATTTCTAATCGATTGGTGATTAACTTGCAGCCCAATACCAGTTTCGCAGATTTAAGTTATTCAAATAGCGTTGTTAAAGACAATAGTGGCACACTAACCAAAAATAATAGTGTAACATTTAATGCAGGATTCTTCACTTCGCCTCTCACCAACTTAAGTGTTGGATTTAATTATTTATTGAAAAACAAAATCAAGTAAAACTAATAATACTTCAGAGGGTTACGCTTTGCATCAAAAACATAATTTTTAATGTTTTTCCAAAAAGCTAGGATCATGTATATGATGATAGGAGACCCCATAGTTAGAAATGAGATGTAAATAAACCACATGCGAATTTTGGTAGACGCAATTCCTAGTCTAACACCAATGGAGGAACATACCCCAAAAGCCTGTAATTCTAAAAATTCTCTAATTTTTTGCATGATTGCCTATTTCTTAATAACAGTTAAAGTTAAGCACTAAATTATCAATAATGTGCATATTAATCTTTAAATCCATTTTAACCTAAGCTCGTTTTTTAGTAAATTTGCCATGCTTACGCAAAAGATTCAATTAATATAAAATTACTTCTTTATGGCTTTTGACATTGACATGATTAAGAAAGTGTATGCAGAAATGCCTGCCAAAGTAGATAATGCCCGAAAAGTATTAGGTAGACCACTTACTTTATCTGAAAAAATCCTATTTGCACACTTACATTTAGACCAGCCCATTGCTAATTTTGAAAGAGGCAATAGTTATGTTGATTTTGCTCCAGACCGAGTTGCCATGCAAGATGCAACCGCACAAATGGCACTATTACAGTTTATGCAAGCAGGGCGCAAACAGGCTGCTGTTCCATCAACAGTCCATTGCGACCACTTAATTACTGCAAAAAATGAAGCAAAAAAAGACCTTGAAGTTGCGAATGCAGAAAGTAAAGAAGTGTATGATTTCTTAGCGTCTGTTTCGAATAAATATGGAATTGGATTTTGGAAACCAGGCGCTGGTATTATACACCAAGTGGTTTTAGAAAATTATGCTTTCCCTGGAGGAATGATGATTGGTACTGATTCACATACAGTAAATGCTGGTGGATTAGGTATGATTGCAGTAGGCGTTGGGGGTGCTGATGCGTGTGATGTGATGGCAGGATTGCCTTGGGAACTAAAATGGCCTAAATTAATTGGCGTAAAACTTACTGGCAAATTAAGTGGTTGGACTGCTCCTAAAGATGTTATTTTAAAAGTAGCTGGAATATTAACTGTAAAAGGTGGAACCGGTGCTATTGTTGAATATTTTGGGGAAGGAGCTGTGGCCATGAGCTGCACTGGTAAAGGTACCATTTGTAATATGGGAGCCGAAATTGGTGCTACCACTTCAACATTTGGATATGATGATAGCATGAGCCGTTACTTAAAAGCAACTGGCAGAGAGGAAGTAGCCAATCTAGCTGATGGCGTTAAAGCTTATTTAAATGCTGATGCAGAAGTATATGAATCTCCAGAGAAATATTTTGATCAAGTAATTGAAATTAATTTAAGTGAGTTAGAGCCACACTTAAACGGACCATTTACACCTGATTTAGCTACGCCTATTTCAAAAATGAAAGAAGCAGCAGCTGCAAACGGTTGGCCAACAAAAGTAGAAGTAGGTTTAATTGGAAGCTGTACCAATAGCTCTTATGAAGACATTAGTAGAGCAGTTAGTTTAGCACGTCAAGCAGCTGAAAAAGGATTGACCCCCAAAGCTCAATATACGATTACGCCAGGTAGTGAGCAGGTTCGTTATACCATTGAACGTGACGGGTTCTTAGAAGTATTTGATAAGATTGGAGCTACCGTTTTTGCAAATGCTTGTGGCCCTTGTATTGGTATGTGGGATAGAGTAGGTGCTGAAAAACAAGAACGCAATACTATTGTACATAGTTTTAATAGAAACTTTGCAAAGCGTGCGGATGGCAATCCGAATACCATGGCATTTGTTGCGAGCCCTGAATTGGTAACTGCTTTAGCTATTGCAGGAGATCTTACCTTCAACCCATTAACTGATACCCTTACTAATGACAAAGGAGAGCAAGTAAAATTAGATGAGCCTACTGGTATGGAATTACCTCCAAGAGGTTTTGCAGTTGAAGACGCAGGATACCAAGCACCTGCAGAAGACGGAAGTTCAGTTAATGTTAAAGTAGATCCTGTTAGCAAACGCTTACAATTGTTAGATCCTTTTGCTGCATGGGAAGGAACTGACCTAAAGGGATTAAAACTGTTGATTAAAGCAAAGGGTAAGTGTACCACAGACCATATTTCTATGGCTGGACCTTGGTTAAAATTCCGTGGACACTTAGATAATATTTCAAACAATATGTTAATTGGAGCGGTTAACTTTTTCAACGAGAAAACCGATAACGTAAAAAATCAACTAACGGGTGAATACGGTCCTGTTCCTGCAACACAGCGTGCTTATAAAGCTGCTGGAATTGGATCAATTGTAGTTGGAGATGAAAACTATGGTGAAGGTAGTTCAAGAGAACATGCTGCTATGGAGCCACGTCATTTAGGTGTTCGTGCCATTTTAGTAAAGTCTTTTGCGCGTATTCACGAAACCAACTTAAAAAAGCAAGGAATGTTGGCATTAACTTTCAACAACAAAGCCGACTACGATAAAATTCAAGAAGATGATGTAATCAATATTGAGGGTTTAACTTCATTTGCTCCTGAGACTCCTTTAACCATTGTGTTACAACATAAAGATGGTTCTGAAGATAAAATTGTAGTGAATCATACTTATAATGCACAGCAAATTGAATGGTTTAAAGCCGGGGGAGCGTTGAATATTATTCGCAAGCAAGTTGCTGGATAATTTTACAGAATTTGACATACAAAATTTATATAAAGTC
>JBKBWE010000321.1:1412-2958 GCA_046289145.1 Sediminibacterium sp. | reverse complement strand
TTTTCGCCTTCATTAGTGATTGATTCCGTTAATGGAATATTTGCATCAATTGCCATACCCAATCCAGGATTGGTACCATAAGTAATCATAGGCGCAATTTCAGCAGCATTGATATTTATTTCAGCATCAAATACTGCGTCTTCATCCGAATACAATTTTTTCCAATAAGCCAATTGTTTATCCCAATCTGCCCCCTTTGGTGCATAAGTTCTTCCCTTTATATACTCAAAAGTGATATCATCTGGTGCAATCATTCCACCTCTAGCACCCATTTCAATACTCATATTGCAAATGGTCATTCTGGCTTCCATAGAAAGGGAACGAATAGTACTACCTGCATACTCCACAAAATAGCCAGTAGCACCGCTTGCAGAAATTTTAGCAATGATGTATAAAATAATATCTTTTGAAACAACCCCATTCGGTAATTCTCCATCAATATTGATGCGCATGGTTTTGGGCTTGGTTTGCAAAACACATTGAGAGGCAAATACCATTTCCACTTCACTAGTTCCAATTCCAAAAGCGATGGTTCCAAATGCTCCATGTGTACTTGTATGACTATCGCCACAAACAATGGTCATTCCTGGTTGTGTAATTCCTAATTCTGGACCAATCACATGTACAATACCTTGATAAGGATGTCCTAATCCATATAATTCAACCCCATGTTTTTCACAATTTTCTATTAACTGGTCTACTTGCATTTTACTCAACTGGTCTTTAATTGGTAAATGCTGATTTAACGTAGGTACATTGTGATCGGCTGTTGCAATGGTTTGCTTTGGCCTGAATAGAGTAAGTCCTCGCTTTTCAATTCCCTTGAAAGCCTGAGGACTGGTTACTTCATGAATAAAATGTTTATCGATATATAAAACAGAAGGACCGTCTGGTATTTTTTCAACCACATGTGCATCCCAAATTTTATCAAATAATGTTTGTGCCATTTTTCTTAATTATGCTATTGCCCTTACTTTATTATAGTTAGTGGCTAAATGTTGTAAATCGGCTTCTACTACTTCTTTTTTGCCATCGGCCACCAATAAAAAGTTTTCGTATAAAGCATCTATATCATCTCTATTAAATTCGTACCCCAACTTTTGAAAACGATGTGCTAGTGCACTTCTACCGCTTCTTGCTGTCAACACGATTTTACTTCCTTCGGCACCAACCAATTCAGGATTAATAATCTCGTAGGTTTCTGCAGACTTTAAGAAACCATCTTGGTGAATACCCGATGAATGTGAAAATGCATTCGAACCTACAATGGCCTTATTGGGTTGAACAGGCATACGCATAATATCAGATACTTCTCTGCTTAACGGATTCAACATTTGAGTATTAATATTGGTATATAGATTCAATTGCTTGTGTTGAGCAATAATCATCACTACTTCTTCTAATGAAGTATTGCCTGCGCGTTCTCCTAGACCATTAATAGTACATTCTATTTGTCGTGCTCCATTCATTACCCCGCTAATTGAATTAGCTGTAGCCAAACCCAAATCATTATGGCAATGACAAGAAAGAATGGCTTTGTCTATAT
>JBKBWE010000321.1:0-1402 GCA_046289145.1 Sediminibacterium sp. | reverse complement strand
TTGCACCAACAGCAATGACCGCTTCTACCACTCTGGCCAAATACTCATTATCTGTTCTACCTGCATCTTCTGCATAAAACTCAACGTCATCCGTAAAATTTCTAGCCCATTTTACACATTGAATGGCTCTTGCTAAAATTTCGTCTTGTGTAGAATTGAACTTGGCCTTGATATGAAAATCAGAAGTACCTATACCGGTATGAATTCTTGGTCTCACTGCATATTTTAATGCTTGTGCTGCTACTTCAATATCTTTTTGAACTGCTCTTGTTAACCCGCAAACAGTCGCATTTTTAATATGCTTGGCAATTTGAGTAACCGACTCAAAATCGCCTGGACTAGACACAGGAAATCCTGCTTCAATAATATCTACACCCAATTCTTCTAACTGTAAAGCCAAGCCCAGTTTTTCTTTAGTATTGAGCTTACAACCAGGAACTTGTTCCCCATCTCTTAGGGTAGTATCAAAAATGTGAATTTTATCAGCCATATTCAATGGTATTTATAATATAAAAAGACAGGCGCGTAGCTATTGCTATTGATTGCCTTTAATAACAACAGTACGTCCTGTCGTATTCGAATTTAGATTGCCTTATCTTTAGTTCTGAAACAAAACAAAGGGGTTTTTACGCTGTGTAAAACCCTCAAAAAACCATAAAAGTCAATACAGTATTGAATTATAGCCCAACACAATTACGATGCCCAACAGAACAACAGATGCCCTTTTTCAATTAATTCAATCGCTTGAAAGAGCCGAAAAACGCAATTTCAAACTATATATGACCCGTAATTCGGGAACAGGCAACCTAAAAGTAGTTCAGCTATTTAACGCATTAGATAAAATGGCTCAATACGATGAAGCTATTTTACTGAAGAAAACACCCAGCATACAAAAGCAACAACTCTCTAACTTAAAAGCTCATTTATACCAAGAAATACTAGCAAGTGTTCGTTTATTGAAGCAAGAGGAGAATATAGACCTTCAACTACATGAGCAGTTAGACTTCGCCAGAATCTTGTATAATAAAGGACTCAATATTCAAAGCTTAAAAATACTCGACAAGGTAAAAGAATTGGCCAAAGCCAATAATCAGGTGACTTATATTCAACAGGTTCTTTTTTTGGAGAAGAAAATTGAATCCTTGCATATCACTCGGAGCATGCAAGATAGAGCAGAAAAATTGTGTGCCGAATCCAATGAAACCAACGAAAGATTGGTCAATATCAGTACCCTATCTAATTTGTCGCTGCTGTTATACGAGTGGTATATTAGAAATGGGCATGCTCGAAATGAGGAAGATAAAAATGCATTAGATATTTATTTCAAACACCCCATTTTACAAGAAAGCGAGCAAGGAAAGGGGTTTTATGAAAAACTCTATTTGTACCAATGTTTTTGTTG
>JBKBWE010000320.1:0-2984 GCA_046289145.1 Sediminibacterium sp. | reverse complement strand
TATTAACACGGCTGCTTCTTCCACATTTACTCTATCGGGTTCTTTTTGAAAAAATGTTTTTGAGGCGTTTCTTATTCCATAAACATTATCACTGTATGCAACGGTATTCAAATACAATGTGATGATTTCTTCCTTGGTGAAGTTTCTTTCTAGTTTAACAGCAATGATGCCTTCTTTGATTTTTTGTAGGGCCCTTAAGATAAAATTCTTCGTGCTCCAGTTCTCGGTAAACAAGTTTTTGGCTGTTTGCATAGTGATGGTACTTGCTCCTCCTTCACTTCCCAAATAAAATATGGCCCTGCCTAAAGATCTAGCATCTATGCCACTGTGCTCATAAAAACGCTCGTCTTCCGTTGCAATTAGTGCTTCAATTATATGCTTGCTTATGTCTTTGTATTGAACATTAATTCGGTCTTCTATATAATATTTACCCATTAGCGTTCCGTCTTCAGCATATACCTGTGAAGCCAACGAAGCAGAAGGGTTTTCAATATCATCTAAATCGGGCATACTCCCAATCCAACCAAAATTGAGCATAGCCAATAGAATAATAACAAAGGCAAAGCCTCCAAAAAATATACGCCAAAAAATACGAACCGGTTTACTCATGGTAAATGCGCTGTTTTGTAACGGTAAAATTAATACTTATCAGGAAACAGTTTTCTCACTAGTTGCCAATAAGTAGTTGTTTCCCCTTTTTTTCTTAATAGGGTTAAGTTTTTAGGACTAATAATGCTAAAGCTGTATTTATCTGTTGTTAGCCAAGGCATTATTCTAGATGCAGCTAAAGACCTGTTTTTGTCGGTATAAGTGCTTGCTTCAGCAGCATTTATAAATGGACCAATTAACAGAATTTGTTCTGTTTCATTAACTCTAATTACGTTAATAGGAAGTTTCTGGCCATAATACCTTTCTTGATTGAACCTATTGAAAGCATTTCTTGCTTCGCTCACAAAAATGGGGTCTACTTTATATAAAGCAATAGCAACATATTGGGAATCCGAAGCATTAAAATCATAGGTTTCAGGAGCTATTATTTTTTCAATTGGTGCTGCGGTTATAGGTAAGTTGGTGGTTACTTTTTCTGGCACTTTTACCACTGTTGGCGCTTTTGCAACAATGGGTAAATCTTGTGCATTGGTTGTATTTAAATCTATCTTTCTTTCTGCTACTTCAATTGGTCTTTCAACTGTAAGATTGGTTAAATAAGCTTCAATTTCAGCTCTTTTCCCGAGTACTTCTAATAGGGTTTTTGCTTTTTCTGCAATAGGGCTAGAAGCAAATAGTCGGTTAATTTCGTTCAGCCTGTTTTTTGCAATACTATCTTGTTTCTGTTTGATATAATAAACAGATTCTATGTAGAGCAATTGTGGTGTCCAATAGGAATTCCCAAGTTGAGCGTCTGCTTTCTTTTTATTGGCAATAGCTTCTTCAAATTTTCCTTCAATAAATTGGTTGTAAATATTGGCGTAAAGTTGGTTGGTTATTGTAGGTTTTAAATCTACTCCCGATTGAAGTAGTTGATTGTTTTTTCCTTTTGGGTAAAATGAATTTAATAGTTGCTTAACAGAATCTGCTTTATTAATTTGATTTTGTTTTCTGTAGCAATTATGTAATTGAAACCAAACTTCCTCTAATTCACTGCTCTCGGTAAAACGTTTTGCAATTTCTTCATAAGTTTCAGTAGCAGCTAAAACATCTCTTAACTGATATTGAAATATACCAGCAGTTAGCAAGAGCGAGTTTAAAATAGTATCATTGGAGATAGCCAATTTTTCAATTGTAAGTGGAATACTATCTTTTAATGATTCTAGGCTCAAAACAACATTTTGAACTGGTTTAGAAGAATTGCCCTTTTGATCGTTATCTATTGCCATTGCTCCAACATTTCTGTCTATTGCAGCTTGTCTTCTCCAGTTGTCAATATTGGGTCTATTGCCCCATTTCGCTTTAAAATCTGAAAGTCCTTTGGTTTTTAAGGAATTATTGGTAAAGTAAAAACCAGTGTTACCTGAGGGCGGTGCAAATAAATCTGTTGGAGCAGCTATGGCACTACTTGATCCAAAACTTGTTTCTGTATCCGTTTCTTTTAACCCTTTTTCTTTCCTTAATTTTTTTAGTAAAGCCTTTAATAATGCTTCCCTTTCTGATTCTGGCAATAGTGCAATTCTTTGAAGACTATCTTCTCTATTAACTGCTCTAAGGGCTAATGAAATTCTTTTTAAAGGCTCTTTTTTTTGATTAACTCTATTTGCTTCTGTTGCATTTAGTAAGCTTACAGTTAAGCTGTCGTATGCGGCAGATGCAGGAATATATTTTTTATTTTTGTAGAGGGTTTCTGCTAATAAAAAATAAGATTTTAATTTTTGAATATTATTGCCCTCGCTAAAGTTTATGCTTTTGTTTAGCCAGTTTTCAGCATTTGTTAAATTGTTTTGACTAATTTCTAGTTCAGCAGCAGCATAATAAATAAGGTCTCTATAGCCCTGGTATTTTTCTTTTTTTGCCATTGCTAAAAGCTGCGATAAATGAAAATTAACTGCATTGGCTTTTTTGTCGGAAGAAAGAGATACAATATTTAATCTTGCATACACATCCATCAGTGGATCAGTAGTATGATTAATTGATTTTTCAAACCAAACAATTGATAAGGAATCCTGATTTGAAAGAGAATACATTTGGGCTATTAAATATTCCCATCTAGCTGTTTCAAGCTTTGAAGTTGCATTGGGTAAAGCTTTGGAAAGATAAAATGCTGCACTATCAAATTGCTTCTCTTTGTAAAGAAGATAAGCGTTGTATTCGTTCCAAGTAGTTTTTAATCTTTCCGGGAAAAATTTATCTGCTGCTAAAATTTGTAAAAGAGCTTCTGCTTCTGCTAATTTTTCCTGTTCTATAAAGTTTCGAGATTGAAATAAAAAACTTTCATTTCTTGCAGGCTTTGGGGAACTAATTTTTTTCCAAAAATTTCTTTTTTCATCGGT
>JBKBWE010000319.1:0-2985 GCA_046289145.1 Sediminibacterium sp. | reverse complement strand
ATCCAAAAGATATAACGGATGATGTGTTATACACGATGGCCAAATACGAAAATATTTGTAAGTGCATTCATCTTCCTGTACAAAGTGGAAATACAAGGGTTTTGCAATTAATGAATAGAACCTATTCTAGAGAATGGTACCTAGCTAAAGTAGATAGAATCAGGGAAATATTGCCCAATTGCGGTTTGACATCTGATATGATTGCTGGCTTTTGTACAGAAACAGAAGAAGAACACCAAGACACTTTATCCCTTATGGATTATTGTGGTTTCGATATGAGTTATATGTATTTTTATAGTGAACGTCCTGGTACGCTAGCTGCTAGAAGATTTAAGGATGACATTTCATTGGAAGATAAAAAACGCCGTTTGCAAGAAATTGTAGACAAACAAGGAGAACTGTCTACTAAAAGCAACTTAAACGATATTGGCAAGACTTTTAAAATACTAATTGAAACTCGCTCAAAAAGAGATGCCAATGATTGGACAGGCAGAACCAGTCAAAACAAAATAACTGTATTCCCCAAATCAAATGAAAACCAACAACCAGGTGATTATGTTTGGGTAAAAATTCACGATTGTACTAGAGCAACTTTATTAGGAACAATTGTGGACCATCCTTAAACCATTTATTATGGATTTACAAAGTATCAAAAATAGATTTGGCATTATTGGGAACTCTCCCGCTTTAAATCATGCATTGAATACCGCAGTTCAAGTGGCAGCCACCGATTTAACGGTGTTAATTGTAGGGGAAAGTGGTGTGGGTAAAGAAGTGTTTTCGCAAATTATTCATGCGTTATCTTCTAGAAAACACAATCCATTTATTGCTGTAAACTGCGGCGCAATTCCTGAAGGCACTATTGACTCTGAATTATTTGGTCATGAAAAAGGAGCATTCACTGGTGCTGTAGATAGCAGAAAAGGCTATTTTGAAACGGTGAATGGTGGTACCCTTTTTATGGATGAAATTGGGGAAATGCCATTGGGTACCCAAGCCAGATTATTAAGGGTACTTGAAACGGGTGAATTTATTCGGGTAGGTAGTTCCAAAGTGCAGAAAACAGATGTTAGGGTTATTGCTGCAACCAATAGAGAGTTATTGGAATTTACACAGAAAGGAAGATTCAGGGAAGACCTTTATTATCGATTAAGTACTGTTCCTATCAGGGTTTCTTCATTAAGAGATCGAAAAGACGATATCCTTTTGTTGTTCAGAAAATTTGTGGTTGATTTTGCAGAACGTTATAAAACAACCCCTGTTCAATTAGATGAAGAAGCAAAAGAAATGCTGATTCAATATCCTTGGCCAGGTAATATTAGAGAACTAAAAAATATTGCCGAACAAATATCTGTTCTTAGCCCTACCAATCAAGTTAGCGGAAAAGAAATGCGCATATTTCTTCCTGAAAAGAAAGACAATAGAATGCCCATGTTGGCTGGTAATGGGGCTAGCACGGGAGAATTTGCCAACGAAAGAGAGATATTGTACAAACTCTTTTTTGATATGAAAAAAGATGTTACAGAATTAAAAAAGATGTTTGTAGAAATTTTACAAAATCCATCATTAGCTGGGGCAGCAGCAAATTTCACAAAGGAATCTATACTAAATGACTATACAGGAAATGTAACTGAAATGCCTGTAATGAATTCGAACAACAATGTCAATTCATTAAATAATAGTCAAAATAATTTACTCCCTGCGCATAATAACAACGGATCTTTACCGGTGATTTTAAACAATGAAGATATTCAAGTGCATGAGGAAGTGGAAGAGTCTTTAAATATTATGGACAAGGAAAAAGAATTGATCATCAAGGCACTGAAAAAGCACAGAGGGAAAAGAAAAGATGCTTCTTTAGATCTTGGTATTAGTGAGAGAACTTTATACCGCAAATTGAAAGAATATGATATTGATGAATAATTGGATGACGAAAAGAATTACCACATTATTATTATTAGTTACGTTTTCAATAAGTGGTTGTTTTGTCTATAAATTTAATGATGCTGTAATTCCTTCGAATGTAAAAACAGTCAAGATTGGTTTTATTGAAAATAGGGCGAGGTATGTGAACCCACAATTGAGCCCCAAATTAACCGATAAGATACAATCAAAAATTACAGGACAGACCAAACTGACTAGAACCAATAATGATGATGCAGATTATGTGATTAGTGGAGCCATCACCAACTATGACCCAAGTCAAACGGTAGGTGTTTCTGCACAACAAGCCAGTACCAATCGATTAACTGTTACAGTTCATATTGTTCTACGCAAAACATTAGAAAACAAAGTAGAAGAATTTGATGTTTCCAGAAGTTTTGACTTCTCTGCAAATTTAACCCTGCAACAAGCTGAGGGGCAGTTATTAGATGAAGTAGTCAGGAACTTAACAGACGAAATATTTAATAGGATATTTAATAACTGGTAAGAGAGTTGTATCTTTATTTTTTATGAAATTTACGCAGGAAAAAGCTTTAGTTAATTTAACAGGCAGTGCCGATCTTTCTTCCATTAAAATGGAAGCAATTGAAAAATTAGTGCACGATTATCCATTCTTTTCTCCCGGACAATACTTATTTGCTGCTAAATTAAAAAAAGAAGATCACCCATTAGTTGGTTCACAAGCAATGAAAACTGCCTTGTATTTTACCAACCCACATTGGCTTCAGTTTCAATTAGAAGCTTTAAAAGACCCAGGCATAGATCAAGCACCTAAGCAAGAATTAGATACAGCATTACTTCGTTCTATTCGTCAAAAAGATATTGAGTGGGATGAAATGATCAGTTTGCCAAAAATTGAAGAAACCATTGAATCTGCAGAAAAGAGTTTTGAAGCTCCTGAACTGCCAAACCCAGATATCTCCATCCCAACTATTGAGAGTGTAAGAGAATTAATGAAAGGCATTGATCCAATTGATAAACCTGGAACAATTATTCCGGTAATAAGGGACATGTCCTGCAGCTAATTCTATAACCCAAACT
>JBKBWE010000318.1:0-2990 GCA_046289145.1 Sediminibacterium sp. | reverse complement strand
CCTAATCTTAATCCAGCCAACCCCCAAGCTTTACTAAAAGTTTGCAATACAACTAGATTTGGATATTCTGTTAATTCTTGTACAAACGATTTTTGCTTCGAAAAATTAATATAAGCTTCATCAATAACAACAATCCCTTTAAAATTATTTAGAATCGTCTCAATATCTAAACGATTAATTGAATTCCCAGTTGGATTGTTTGGTGAGCAAATCCAAATCAATTTAGTATTGCTATCAATAGCCTGTTCTATTTCAATCAAGTTCAACTGAAAATTAGGTAGAAGAGGAATCTTTTTTAGCTTAATATCATTTATTTGAGCACTTACTTCATACATGCCATAGGTTGGTGGACATATAATAACATTGTCTTTTGAAGGAATACAAAAACTTCTATACAACAAGTCTATGCATTCATCACTTCCATTACCTAAAAAAATATGTTCTTCCGTAATTCCTTTTACAACCGCAAGCTTATTTTTTACAGCAACCTGATGAGGATCAGGATAACGATTATACCATTTGGGTAATGGTGAACCTAAGCTATTCTCATTGGCATCTAAAAACACTTTTGCCTCCCCACTGTATTCATCTCTTGCGGAAGAATATGGGGTTAATTGAGCAATATTGGGCCTAACAAGGTCATTCAAATTAAACAACATAAATTCTTATTTTAATCTCACTCTTACAGCTTCTGCATGGGCTTTCAAACCTTCTGCTTCTGCCATTGTTTCAACAGTTTGTGCTATTGCAGTTAACCCTTCTTTGGTTAATTCCTGAAAAGTAATTTTTTTAGAAAAACTATCTACACTTACCCCACTATACATTCTTGCATAGGCATTCGTTGGCAATGTATGATTTGTCCCACTTGCATAATCACCTACCGCTTCAGGAGAATAGTTACCAATGAAAACAGAACCTGCATTTGAAATTTGTTCGGCAATTTCATTGGCATTTATGCAAGCAATAATTAAGTGTTCTGCCGCATACTCATTAACTAAATCCACTGCATCCGACAAGTTATTCAACAACACAGCACGGCTGTTTTCTAATGCTTTTAATGCCAATTCTTTTCTTGGCAGTAGTGCTAGTTGACTAACTAAACATTCATTAACTGCGTTAATTAATTGAGCAGAAGTACTAACCAATAATACTTGACTATCTGGTCCATGTTCGGCTTGACTTAATAAATCTGCTGCAACAAAATTGGGTACTGCGGTTTCATCTGCTAAAACACATACCTCACTTGGTCCTGCTGGCATATCAATAGCAACTCCATTCTGCTGAACCATTTGTTTGGCAGCTGTTACATATTGATTACCTGGACCAAATATTTTATATACAGCTGGAACCGTTTCTGTTCCATATGCCATTGCTGCTATTGCTTGAACTCCACCTATTTTATACAATTGCTTTATGCCAACTAAATTTGCTGCAAAAATGATTGCAGGATGTAATTTCCCGTTTTTATCTGGGGGTGAGCAAAGAATAACTTGCTTACATTTAGCAATTTCTGCAGGAATTCCCAGCATTAAAATAGTAGAAAACAATGGCGCCGAACCACCTGGTATATATAATCCAACTTTGTCAATTCCTACCCATTTACGCCAGCATATAATGCCAGGCATTGTTTCTACAGGCAATTCTTTATTGATTTGCGTTAAATGAAACTTTCTAATATTTGCAGCTGCTTTTTCAATAGCTTTCTTTAATGATGGGTCTAGCAAATCAATAGCTTCTTTTATTTCTGCTTCCGATACGCTTGAATTACTTATTTGTACACCATCAAACTCTGCTGTGAATTGCTGAACAGCTTTATCACCATTCAGTTTCACCTCATTTAAAACATTCGCCACCTTCTCATTTAACAATAAAATATCTGCTTCGGGCCTTTTTGCAATCGAAGGCCAACTTGCTCTTTCAGGAAACTCAAGGATCTTCATCATAACTTATATAATCATTTTTTCAATTGGAACTACTAAAATTCCCTCAGCACCAGCTGCTTTCAATTGTTCTATTATATTCCAAAAATCATTTTCATTTAATACACTATGCACGCTGCTCCAACCTTCTGTTGCCAAGGGCAAAACGGTTGGACTTTTCATTCCAGGAAGCAATCCAATAATTTCATCTAATTTATTATTGGGTGCATTTAACAGAATGTACTTGTTATTCTTAGCTTTCTTTACTGACTGTATTCTGAAAATGAGTCTTTGCAATAATTGCTGTTGAACCTCATTTAATAGATTGTTTTTAATTAATACTGCCTGAGATTCAAAAATAACTTCCACTTCTTTTAATCCATTCATAAAAAGCGTAGATCCGCTGCTCACCAAATCACAAATGGCATCTGCCAATCCTATTCCTGGGGCAATTTCAACACTGCCGCTGATTTCGTGAATTTCTGCTTCAATGCCTTTTGTTTTTAAAAAATCTGCAACAATAACTGGATAACTAGTGGCAATTTTTTTATTCTGCAAAAAATGGGCATTCTCATAAACTTCATTTCTTTGAACTGCCATGCTGAGCCTGCACTTACCAAAACCCAGTTTCTCTTGAATTTCTACTTTTTTATTTTTTTCAAAAACAACATTCTCTCCCACAAAACCAATATCTGCAACCCCATCTTCTACATATTGAGGAATATCGTCGTCTCTTAAGAAAAACACTTCTATTGGAAAATTGGTTGCATCTGCTTTTAGTTTGTTTACGCCATTGCTGATATCGATACCACATTCCTTCAACAAACGCATAGAGTCGTCGTGCAATCTTCCACTTTTTTGAATGGCTAATCTCAATTTGTTGTTC
The DNA here is from genome assembly GCA_046289145.1 of Sediminibacterium sp. GTDB lineage: Bacteria > Bacteroidota > Bacteroidia > Chitinophagales > Chitinophagaceae > Sediminibacterium. The sequence continues at coordinate 185 of JBKBWE010000318.1, read as the reverse complement.
TCATTGTTATTTTTCATGATCCTTTATTTGTTCTCCGTTTAAAGCAAAAAAAAAGCCTACCAGTTGGTAAGCTTGAGTTCAATATATTATTACAATACACCGATGCCTACCCCTTGGGATGCATATGATGGTGATGTATATGTAGGTTTTGTAACATTATGTTGCAAAACTAAGCCCCTATTTCA
>JBKBWE010000317.1:0-3008 GCA_046289145.1 Sediminibacterium sp. | reverse complement strand
TCAGCTTGTTTTCTTCTGTATTCATCAAATCTAATTTTTCCTTCCTCTTCACCATACTTTTTCTGTAGATTTTCTAGAGTTACAGCTCTTGATTTATTATACTCATCAAATTGTTCTTTAGTCCAACCTTTCTTTTTTATCTTATATTCCAAAGAATTACTTTCAGCTTGTTTTCTTCTGTATTCATCAAATCTAATTTTTCCTTCCTCTTCACCATACTTTTTCTGTAGATTTTCTAGTGTAATTTTTCTTTTATCTCTATATAAAGATAGATCGACATCAAAAAGAAATTCAAAATACTCAGAAACCCAGACATTAGGTCTACAATCAAAATGCTTAAATTTGTTAAAAGCACAATCAAAACATCTTTTTCTTATAGACTTAATTTTAATATGGGGTTTGTGAGAATAAAACATATTTTGTTTTATATGATCACCGCCTTTATAAAAGGTTTTTATTTTTGGGTCTAAATAACCTAATTTTTTGTTGCAATCTATACATTTATTATCAGTACAACTAATTTCATACATACAGTGAAACTCCTTTTAAATATGTTCTGTATCACTGTATGTATTTATAAAAATCACTGTTTCACTGTTACTAGTAAATCTGTTTTTTGTAGTTGATCGGGGAAGACCTCAATAATATTGCCATCACGAGAAACCAAAATACGGTGATCCTCTGAACAAATAATTTCCTTCCCTTTGCATTTTACTTTATACATCTTTTTCTTTACTTTAGTTTTTATCACATTAGTGATTGTCTTGTCTTCTTCTATAGTTTTATCTTTGATATTAAATGATTTAGTCTTATAACCAAAGGGAACAATTTTCTTAATGTGCTTATTGTTTACTACCGTTTCTGTTGTATTACATTGTTCATAGAACTCGGCAATTTTTATTTTTTTGCCGTTAACATAAATTTCTGTACTACCATCTACACAATAGATAATATAATCCTCATTCTCTGTCTGACAAGCCTTATTCAAAAAGTTATTAATTTCATTTGCAGTCCACTGAATAGCAAGTTGGCCAGTCAATGTAATACCTTCAGCCATTCGGGTATCGAAGAATCTGAAATATGGGCTAGCCATGGCGCCAAAGAGCGAATTCATCAAAATTTTTACTGCCATCTGTTTGGCATTTAGAGAAGAAATCTGAGGCACAAGTTTTTCATTTTTTGTGTCTGCATATTCCTGTTCTAGTTTAAGCATTTCCTTTTTAGTCTTTTTACGGAGATCATAATAACCTTCAACTAGTTCAGGTACAAATCCCTTTTTGGTCTTTGTAAACCCGACCCCATTTGCTGTCATGCAGACATCGTCTTGTTTTAGATAATCTAGATCATAGTCCTTAGCAAGCAGTTCTTCCATTTTCACATTTTTAAAGAAACCACTAACTAAAGTATCTGGGCTGATGTTATTGAACATCATTAACGAAGGATACAGTTATGCGAAGTCAAACGACACAATCCATTCGTGCTTACCCATTTGTGGGTCTTTAACGAAACCACCAGCAATTGAATTTTCTAGCTTGTGCCGCTTTTGTTCTGGTACTACAATTCCCTTTGATTTTAAATGGTTAAAAATAATTGAATCCCAAGTACGAATAGGACTAAAAATTTCGTCGGGATTGATCTTTGCCATATAAGCAACAGTATATGCAAGTTCAATCAACTTGAACTTTTTGTCTAGCTCTTCTACAAGATGGACGTCAATGATGTTATATGCAACAAACCTATCCCAGTGTTTCTGGTAAGATTCTGTAAAAGAGCAATCGAAATCTAGTTTTGTCTTACCTAGTTCATCTTGGGCAACATCACCAAGTTTCCATGATTCACGATCACCATAGGTATACTTTTTCATTAGATCAAGATAATCTAATTTAGCAATACCTTCAATATCATAGGTTTGCTCTTCGTTATTATTCCGTTTAATGAACCGTTCTGTTACGATACCAAATGGTGAAAGTTTCTTTACAAATTCTTCCCCGAGAACACGATTAATACGGTTTACCAGAAACGGAATATCGAATGTCTCCGTATTCCAACCTGTAATTGCATCTGGATACTGATTAGACCAGTCAATTACAAATTGCTTTAGCATGCTGTATTCATCTTGAGTAATGATGAATTTTACTTTGTCTTTTGACAGATCATTCTCTTCTAGAATACTAAAGACTTTTTCTCGGTTTACTTCATTAGCTCCATATACCAAATACCGATCATGCAAAGTATCATGTACAGTAATCAGGAGTATTTCTTCATTAGCCTTAGAAGGTTCGGGAAAGCCATCAACAATCTCAGTTTCAATGTCGATTGTATATACACGGGTGTGGTTAAAGTCTGGGTGAATTTCATAATTATATTCATCAGATAGATACTGAGAAACCCAGTTAGTCATCCCAAGAACATTGAAACCTTCAACATCCTTATAACGATCTAAGAATTCTTTGCAATCAGAAATGGAACCTGGCTTTACGGGATAAACCTTATTGCCATAGATGTCATGCCATGGCTTTTCGTTAGTTTTCTTACCAGAAATAAACAGCGTCGGTTCATAGTCTACCTTATCTAGGTAGCGCTCGCCGTTCTCATAGAAACCACGGCAGAGAATTTTTGAGCCACGGCGAGAAACATAAGTATAAGTCTTTTTCATTTTTTCCTTTCTCGTAATTATAGGGTTATAGATATACTATAACCCGCATACATTGGAATATTATAACACGATCTCAAAGACCATATTTCAACATGAGCACATCTCTAATAACATCATCAATGGGATTATGTTTATCAATCTGAATATGTTTGAACTGTTCTGGCAATTCGCAATAGCCACGGATATTTGAAGTTTCTTTAGTCATACGAATTGCTGTGCGCACATCCATAAACATATTATAATCTGCAATGGGCTCTAATTCAAAAGTTTGGCAAAGATTTTCCATTACACGTTGGTCCAAGGACCCACGAGCCCAGACAAAGAACTCTTTCTTTGCATACTTATTAATATA
>JBKBWE010000316.1:0-3008 GCA_046289145.1 Sediminibacterium sp. | reverse complement strand
GGATACAGTGACCAAACCTACTGCCCCCATGTTGGCAGCCATGCATGCAGCCCCAGTGGGAGATGATGTTTTTGGAGAAGACCCTACCATTAATGAGTTAGAACAGTATAGTGCCGAGTTATTTGGAATGGAGTCTGCCCTATTTTGCCCCAGCGGAACCATGACCAATCAAATAGCCATTCGCTGTCATACCCAACCAGGTGACGAAGTTATTTGCGATGCACTCTCCCATGTTTATTTATACGAAGGGGGCGGTATAGCTTCTAATTCAGGAGCATCGGTTCAATTATTAAAGGGGAATTTTGGCAGGTTAACTGCCAGCCAAGTAGCAGCTGCCATCAACAATAAAGATGATGTGCATAGACCATTAAGCCGATTGGTTAGCCTAGAAAATACCGCCAATAGAGGTGGGGGAACCTGCTACGACTTCAATGATATTCAATCAATTAAGGCTATTTGTTTAAATAATAATTTAAGTCTTCATCTAGACGGAGCCCGTTTATTCAATGCCCTAGTTGCCAAAAAGGAAAGCCCAGAACAATACGGTAAAACCTTTGATTCCATTTCAGTTTGCTTAAGCAAAGGATTGGGGGCGCCAGTTGGAAGTGTTTTATTAGGCACAAAAGATTTTATTAGAAAAGCACGAAGAACCAGAAAGGTTTTTGGGGGTGGAATGAGGCAGGCTGGTTATTTAGCAGCGGGCGCTTTATATGCCCTCCGACACCAGGTAACCCGATTGGAACAAGACCATGCGCATGCTGCCCAAATAGTGGAAGCACTAAAGAAAAAAGACTTTGTGGGTATGATTCCACCGGTAGAAACCAATATTATTTTATTTGAGGTAAAAGGAAGGTTCTCTGCAAAAGAATTAGTAGGAATTTTGGCAAGCAAGGGCATTTTAACCATTGCTATGAGCCCAACACAAGTTAGAATTGTAACGCATTTAGATATTTCCGAAGAAATGGTGAAGCAAACCATTAGGGAGATTGAATCCCTTTAGGTAACTTTATGCCCCAAAAATTGAACTGCTGATATAAAAAAATATGCTACCTAGAATTAATCCGACAACAACACAGGCTTGGTTTTTATTGAAGAAACATTACGAAGACGAGATGAGCAGAAGGCATATGAGAGACCTTTTTGCAGCAGACCCGGAAAGATTTCAAAAATTCTCTCTCTGTTTAGACCAATTGGTTTTTGATTATTCTAAAAATATCATCAATCCAAGGACCATGCAACTCTTGTTGCAATTGGCCGAAGAATGTAAATTATCCGATGCCATTCATGATCAATTTGCCGGAATAAAAATTAATGAAACAGAGAACCGTTCTGTATTACATACAGCGCTACGGAATTTTTCGGATACCCCCATTTTGGTGGATGGTAAGGATATCATGCCTAAAATAAAAAAAGTGCAGGCACAAATGTCGGCATTTTGCAAAACCATTCATAGCGGAGATTGGAAAGGCTATACAGGAAAATCCATCAAATATATTGTCAACATCGGTATTGGAGGCAGTGATTTAGGACCAGTAATGGTAACGGAAGCCCTGAAACCATATTGGGTTGAAGGTATTCAAACTTATTTTGTTAGCAATGTAGATGGCACACATATAGCTGAAACCTTGAAAAAAGTGAATGCAGAAGAAACTTTATTCTTAGTTGCATCTAAAACTTTTACTACACAAGAAACCATGACCAATGCCCACACAGCAAGGAATTGGTTTTTAGAATTTGCGAAAGAAGAAGCCCATATTGCCAAACATTTTGCTGCATTAAGCACCAATGAAAAAGCGGTCACTGCATTTGGCATTGACAAAGCCAATATGTTTGAGTTCTGGGATTGGGTTGGTGGAAGGTATTCTTTATGGAGTGCGATTGGTTTGTCTATTGCATTAACCATTGGGTACGACAATTTTGACCAGTTACTCAAAGGCGCTTTTAAGGCAGATGAGCATTTTAGAACAGAAAAACACGATAAAAATATTCCTGTGATCATGGCATTATTGGGCATTTGGTACACCAATTTTTTTGGTGCGCAAAGTGAAGCCATTTTGCCCTATGACCAATACATGCACCGCTTTGCGGCCTATTTTCAACAAGGAAATATGGAAAGCAATGGTAAGAGCATAGACAGAAATGGAAACCCCGTAAACTACGCAACAGGACCTGTTATTTGGGGAGAGCCAGGCACCAATGGACAACATGCATTTTATCAATTGATTCACCAAGGAACACCATTGATACCTTGTGACTTTATTGCCCCTGCCCTTTCACAAAACCCCATTGGCGACCATCATATAAAATTGATGTCGAACTTTTTTGCACAAACAGAAGCATTAATGAATGGCAAAAGTGAGAATGAAGTGAAAGTGGAATTGATGAAAGCCGATAAAAAAGAAGATGAAATAAAAAAACTGAGCCCTTTTAAAGTATTTGCGGGCAATAAACCCACCAATTCCATCCTGGTAAAGCAAATTGATCCAGCTACACTGGGATTATTGATTGCATTATACGAGCACAAAATATTTGTACAAGGCGTACTCTGGAATATTTTTAGTTATGATCAATGGGGTGTAGAATTAGGAAAAGAATTGGCCAATAAAATTTTACCTGAATTAACCAGTGAAGGCCCTGTAGTAGATCATGATGCTTCTACGAATGGGTTAATCAATAGCTTTAAAGAATTTAGAAAAGCAGCACAAGCATAATATGGAGCAAATTGTTATTAGACCCATTGAACCAGCAGATAATAAAGCCATTGCAACCATTATCAGAACTGCTTTAACTGAATTTGGCGCCAATAAACCAGGCACGGTATTTTACGATGACACCACCGATCATTTGTATGAATTATTTACGGCAGAGCCACAAAGTGGCTATTTCATTGCATTACAAGACGGTGTAATTGTAGGAGGAGCAGGCTACTATCCTACTGAAGGATTACCGGATGGCACTTGCGAACTGGTAAAAATGTATTTGAATGCAGCTGCACGCGGCATGGGATT
>JBKBWE010000315.1:0-3012 GCA_046289145.1 Sediminibacterium sp. | reverse complement strand
ACGACAAATATTTTTTCTAGATCCACCTATTGCTGTATTTACTATACTAATTATTGGTAATTTGAGCAGCATTGAATTGCCCAATTAAATTACGCTAATATGAAAATGATTAAACATTTATTCACCTTATTAACCTTATTGGTTAGTACCTCAATGGTTATTGGCCAAGATGCCGCTAGTTATCAAAATCCACCTAAAGTAATTGAAGATTTATTACTTGCAAAACCTACACCATCCGTAAGTGTTGATGGCAAAGGGGTATGGATGTTGCTTTCTGAACGAAATTCTTACCCTACCGTAGAAGAACTAGGACAACCAGAAATTAGGGTTGCTGGCTTAAGACTAAATCCTAATAACTTTTCTCCAAGCAGACAAACGTATATCAACAATTTTCAGCTCAAAAATTTAAAAGAAGATAAAGTTTATACTGTAGTAGGATTACCTACAACGCTTTTGGCTGGTGCAGTAAGTTGGAGTCCTTCAGAAAATAAAATAGCTTTTACACACACTAGTAATAATAGAATAGAACTGTATGTAATTGATATTTCAACAAAAAAAGCCAGCTTAATTAGTAAACGAGCACTTAATTCTGTTTTAGGTAACCCTTATACTTGGGTAGATGACAATACTATTATCTATAAATCTACCGTATCAAATGCCACTAATGCACCCAAAAGACCAATTACTCCTAAAGGCCCGACCATACAGCAAAATTTAGGGAAAGCTGCGCCAAGCCCTACTTATCAAGACTTAATTAAAAGCCCTTTTGACGAACAATTGTTTCAGTTTTATGCAACCACTCAATTGGTGATAAATAAAAATGGAGTAGAAACGCTATCTGGAAAACCTTGTATATTGAGTAATTTCAGCTTATCGCCTGATAAAAAATACCTTTTACAAAAACAATTACAGCAGCCATTTTCATACTTAGTTACTGCAAATGGATTTCCTTCTAAAATGATCATAACCGATCTTACAGGAAAAACAGTAAAAGTAATTGCCGAATTACCTTCAACAGAAGGAACGCCTTCTGGTTATGATAATACGCAAAATGTACCAAGAAGTTTTGATTGGAGAGATGATGAAGCTGCAACCATTACTTGGGCAGAACCCTTAGATAGCGGTTTAATAAAAAAACAGGTAGAATTCAGAGACGCAGTATATGCTTTAAGCACCCCTTTTTCGGATAATGCAAAACTCTTATTTAAAACAAAGTTAAGATACGGGGGAACTACATGGGGCAACGAAAATATTGCATTAGTAAATGAAATATCTAGGAGCAAACAATTAATTAGAGTAAATCTTTTCAATACAAGTACAGGGAGTTTGGAATTGCTGCTAGAGCGAAATCAAACAGATGCTTATGGCAACCCGGGGTCACCAGTTACTAATAAAAACAAATATGGTCGTAATGTAATTACCACCATAGAAAATGGAACAAAATTATTAATGAATAATACCACTGGTTCTTCTCCAAATGGCGACTTACCTTTTCTTGCAAAATTTGATTTAAAAACCAAGCAAAATGAAATTATTTGGAGATCAAGTTTAGGTAATTTTGAGTACATAGTAGAGGTACTAGATGCTAATAATTTAACTTTATTAACCAGAAAAGAATCTCAAAAAGAGGTACCTAATTATTTTATCAAAAACTTGCGATTAAGAATAGCAGACAAGGCAATTACTAACTTTACCAATCCTTATCCTGCTTTAGATGGTGTAAGTAAAGAAAAAATTAAATACAAAAGAGCAGATGGTGTAGACCTTACAGGTGATTTATATTTACCAAGTGGTTATAGTAAAGATAAAGGTCCTCTCCCATTAATTATTTGGGCATATCCGAGAGAGTTTAATTCTGCCGCTGATGCTGCTCAAATTAGAGGTAGCAAAGACAGGTTTACTACTTTAAGTTGGGGATCACCCATTTATTATGTGACACAAGGATATGCCGTTTTAGATAATGCAGAAATGCCAATTGTTGCCGCTGGAAAAGATAAAAAACCAAATGACAATTTCATAGAACAACTAAAATTAAATGCAGCATCCGCTATTGACTATTTATCAGGACTTGGGATTGCCGACAAAAACAGAGTTGCTGTTGGTGGGCATAGTTATGGAGCATTTATGACTGCAAATTTGTTGGCACATACCAATTGGTTTAAAGCAGGTATTGCTAGAAGTGGAGCATACAATAGAACACTTACTCCATTTGGCTTTCAAAATGAAGACAGAACTTATTGGCAAGCACCAGAATTATATTACAATATGAGTCCATTTAGTTATGCTGATAAAATTAAAACGCCTATCCTATTAATACATGGAGAAGCAGACGACAATACAGGAACTTATCCAATAAATAGTGAACGTTTATTTGCAGCCATTAAAGGAAATGGAGGAACTGTAAGATTTGTATATCTGCCTTATGAAGCGCACGGATATAGAGGTAAAGAAAATGTGTTACACACATTATGGGAACAATTCCAATGGCTAGAAAAGTATGTAAAGAATTCAAAATAATTTGAAAAACTAAATAATAGTCCTGGTTGCCACAGGTAGCCGGGATTTTTTGCATTGTACAAGTAAACTAAAAATTAGTGAAATGAATATTCCACCTAATGAATAAGCAATTGACCGAGTTAAGTATACAGGATTTCTTAATTTAACTTGTACAACCCAATCTCCAATTGGCATATATTGTTCATGTACAATTCCGACAGAAAAATTGGTTACATTTTCATTAAATAATGGTATGTATTTATTTCCTGCCTGTTGCTTTTTAATTTGATAAAAAAATGATTTATTCATCCCGCTACTGTCTAATCCAAGAAATCGAATAAACCTTTCTTTTTTAATTACTACGGCAGAATATCCCCATAAAGTATCATGTTGAATAATGGGATATCTACCTACAAAACCCACTCCACCTTGCCTTAGTTTAAATGGCCCTTCAAAATGAAGGCTATTTAAACTAGATGACAACATTATTTCCCGAATATGTTCATTGTCTGTAGT
>JBKBWE010000314.1:0-3031 GCA_046289145.1 Sediminibacterium sp. | reverse complement strand
TGCTTAAAATAGTTGAATCGGCTGTACTTTTGCACCACAAAAAAAGACGTTTATGACAAAAATTGCTGTTGCTAAAGGTGATGGAATAGGTCCTGAAATTATGGATGCGGTATTATCCATATTTGATGCCGCCAAAGTGCCATTGACGTATGAAGTAGTAGATATGGGTAAATGGGTATTCGACAAAGGATATAGCAATGGCATGACCCCCGAAGCAAAGCAGACCATTGAAACGTTAGGGATTCTTTTTAAAGGACCAATGGAAACGCCTAAAGGAAAGGGAGTGAAAAGTGTGAATGTAACCGCCCGAAAAACTTGGAATACCTATGCCAATAAAAGAACATTTCAAACCTTACACGGGGTAGATACGGTTTTTAGTAAAGCTGGAATCCCAATTGATATTACTATAGTTAGAGAAAATATTGAAGATACTTATGGCGGTATTGAACATATGCTTACCAATGATGTAGCATTAAGCAGAAGATTTATTACACGTCCTGGAAGCATGCAAGTGATTAAATATGCTTTTGAAATGGCCAAGAAAAAGGGCTGTAAAAGAATTACTTGCGGGCACAAGGCCAATATCATGAAATTGACAGACGGATTGTTTTTAGAAGTCTTTTATGAAATAGCCAAGGAATACCCAGAATTAAAAGCCGATGATGTTATAGTTGATGATCTATGTATGAAATTGGTAAGCAAGCCCGATCTTTTTGATGTGATTGTATTAACCAATTTACAAGGCGATATTGTGAGTGATTTATGTGCTGGACTCGTGGGTGGATTGGGCTTTGCTCCTTCTGCTAATATTGGGGATCATATCTCTATTTTTGAAGCTGTACACGGAACTGCTCCAGATATTGCGGGTAAAAATATAGCCAACCCTACTGCTTTATTATTAAGTGGAATTGGAATGTTAAGGCATTTAGGATTAATGCAGTCTGCTGGTACCATTGAAAATGCTTTGTTGTACACACTCGAAAGCGGAAAGCATACCGGCGACTTTGGTGAAAAGGGAACCACAAATTTGAATACAACTGAATTTGCCAATGCAATCATTGCCAATTTTGGTCAAAAGCCTGCCCATAATCCAAAGCCTGATATGCCAGATGTTTCAGTAACACCTACCATATTTGCTTTAGAAAATAACCCCATGTTAGAAACTGCCGATACCAATAATGAATTTATTGTGGGAGTTGATATGTTTATTGAAAGCAATGAGCAACCAAATGCTGTTGCTGAGAAATGTTTGAAACATACATTGGATCTATTTAAGTTAGTCACAATCAGTAATAGAGGTACTCAGGTTTGGCCAACTGGATCGATTTATACCAATTTGGTAAATCAATACCGTTGCAGGTTTGAAAGTGTAGGCGATATACCGCTAACACAAATTGATATTATTGAGCTCTATAAAAGACTTACGGCTGATTTTAAAGTTTGCTCTACAGAGATATTAAACATGTGGGGAGACAAAAAAGCTTATAGTCTTGCGCAGGGGCAGTAATTGAGTTGATTTTTACCGTAATTTCACGGCTCATTTAAAGCATATAGTACAATGGCTGAAGTGATTTTAATGCCCCGATTAAGTGATACCATGACCGAAGGGGTAATTGCCGCTTGGCATAAAAGGGTAGGAGATACAGTACAGAAGGGCGACTTACTGGCTGAAATTGAGACAGATAAAGCTACCATGGAGCTAGAGAGTTACCAGGATGGCGTTCTACTTCATATAGGAACCCCCGACGGAGGAAAATTACAAGTGAACGATTTATTGGCCATATTCGGAAAGCCAGGAGAAGATATTACTGAATTAGTAAAGATTCATAGTGGTGGAGCACTTCCGCCAATTCCAACAGCAGCCCCTGTTGAGACAGCTGCACCTGTAGCAGCTCCAATCCCAACGGAAACAACTGCTTCAGTTGATATTTCTTCTATGGATGAAGTTGTTTTAATGCCCAGATTGAGTGATACCATGACCGAAGGGGTGATTGCTTCTTGGCAAAAAAACGTAGGTGATACCGTTAAGAAAGGAGAAGTTTTAGCTGATATAGAAACAGATAAAGCCACCATGGAGTTGGAAAGCTATAAGGATGGCATTTTATTGTATCAAGGAGCTAAGGCTGGTGAAAAAATATTGGTAAACGACTTACTTTGTATTATTGGTAAGGATGGATTAGACGTTGCTGCTATTGTAGCCGCAGTTAAAGCGGGTGCTGGTTCAGCAGCTCCAAAAGAAGCTCCTGCTGCATCATCAGTTGTAACACCAATTGAGCCAGTAGTTGCTGCCACAGCTGCAGTTGAACAAACAGTGGTGAATAGCGGTAGAATTTTTGCTTCCCCTTTGGCTAAAAGAATTGCTGCAGAAAAAGGCATTGATTTAAAATATGTAAAAGGTTCAGGCGATAATGGTAGAATTACCAAGATTGATATTGACCAATATGTTCCATCTACAACTGTTGCTGCCGCTGCACCTGCAGTTAAGTCTGCAGCCCCAGTAGTAAGTAATGCGGTTGCAGGTCAGGTAAGCTTTACCGATGTTCCTGTTTCTCAAATGAGAAAAGTAATTGCAAAGCGTTTAAGTGAGAGCTTATTTACGGCTCCTCATTTTTATTTGACCATGCAAATTGATATGGATGCTGCAATTGCAGCAAGAACCAAAATCAATGAAGTAGCTTCTGTTAAAGTAAGTTTCAACGACTTGGTAGTTAAAGCAACTGCAATGGCTTTGAAAAAGCATCCAAAAATTAATAGTAGTTGGATGGGCGATTTTATTAGATATAACGACCATATTAATATTGGCGTAGCAGTTGCGGTAGATGAGGGTTTACTAGTACCTGTTGTACGTTTTGCAGATGGAAAATCATTGAGCCAAATTGGTGCTGAAGTAAAAGACTTTGCACAAAGGGCAAAAGATAAAAAATTACAACCATCCGATTGGGAAGGAAGCACATTCACTATTTCAAATTTAGGAATGTTTGGTATAGATCAGTTTACTGCCATTATTAATCCACCAGATGCTTGTATATTG
>JBKBWE010000313.1:0-3081 GCA_046289145.1 Sediminibacterium sp. | reverse complement strand
AAAAAGCCAAAAGAAATAAAGAAAATATGGACCGTATTCGGAAGAGAATGCAGTTTCTTCAAAATAATGCTAGTACCACCAACCCAGAAGCTAAATACAAAGCGGGGCCCGGAGGGGCTGCTATAAGAGAGGGATCTCCAGGTTATAAATCACCTTCTAATAATGTTGAAAGAAAGGAAGCAAGAGTAGCACAAACTTATCCCAAACGATATTAAGGGCATTTTTGTATTTTAGTTGGTAAAAAACCATCTATGTATCGTATTTGCTACTTATTATTTTTTGCGGCCTCCTTTTTTATACCTGTTCAGGCGCAACAAAAAACCCAACGTCCTGAAGACATCAAAAAAATACAATCAATCCAAAAGGGTATTCAACCTAATGGAAAAAATGCACCCGTTTTACATCCAACTAAGTCGGATGGAACAATGGATATGCGCTACAAAGCCAATAAAGATAAAATGAATGCCATTGCTCCCGGTCCTAGAAAAGCAGATGGAACACCAGATATGCGTTATAAAGAAAACAAGCAAGTATTAAAAGCCCCTCTGAAAAAACCTAAGAAGTCATAATGATGCAACAGTGTTGATCAACCCAATAGATATGAAATTAAAAATCCCGTCTCAATATATCAAGACGGGATTTTTATTTGAAGAGATCTATATGATTAATCTACTTTCAAAGCTTTGTCTATGATGAACAACAAATGTGCTCTATGTGCTTTTGTATCTTCATTAGGTGATACAGCAGTTGCCAACTTTGTTCTCAATTTTTTCAAAGTATACAATGTAGCAGACTTAGACACATCGTCTAAAGGAGCTGTAGGAGCCAATAAACCAGCTGCTCCTTTTACAAAACTGATTTGCAAATACCTACGATATACGTTTACATTGGTATTGATATCTGCATCAAAAATTCCTTTTACTAAATCACTCATAATATCTACGACACTGTACTCGTTTCCATATAATCGAGTATTATTCACTCTCTGTAATGTGATTGGATTTAAAATATGTGCCAAAGCGCCATTCACTTGTAATCCTAAAAACGTACTAGACACTTTAAAATCTTCTCCGTTTCCAGGTTGATTAAAGCCTCTACGTTGCATTTGTAGGTATGGAAATAATTGAGTGTCTGCTTCAAAGGCATTAGGTGCAAAAACATATTTATTCAACACTCCCATCGCCTTCTTTTGTGTAGTAAATGGAGTGGGTGTATATGGCTTAGCAGCTGAATTTTGTTCAGGGAAACTTCTATCAATATATACTCCGCCTATATAACGACTAACAGCATTTATTTGTCCACTACGTTGTCCTTGCAACATTAAATAACGGTTACGTAGCTCTGCGTAAGATTGACCAGGCTTGGTATATTTTTGAATTAATTTTCCCATTACATTATTGACCAACTTAAATCTTTCTTCTGCATAAGCAACAGCATCGCTACTCATATCATTAACATTAATTCTAGGATCAATTGCTTTCCCGGGTGCACGCATATCATCTCCATCGTTTCCAAATGCTAATTTAGGATCGGTACTTCGAGCTAATATTTTACTAAGCATCGCTTCTTCCTCAGATTCATTAAAAGGAGTATACCCAAATTCAATTGCCCAAATATCATAAGGACCCGCTTTTGTAGTATAATAATCTCCTTGCTTAGATCTGTCTAAAGAAATATTAATAGCAGGATAATCCATTACAGAACCAATTAAACCAATCTTACGAGTAATTGCAGTATTGTGCACTTCTGCTGGAGACAACATTTGGCTACTCTTCATATTGTGGTTTAATCCAAGGGTATGACCCATTTCGTGCATTATCAAATAAATGAGGAATTGCTGGTGCATTTCTTTTATTTCTGCTGTACTTGCATTCATGGTTTCCAATGTTGTTAAACCAGCTGTGTATTGCATTTTTAACTCAGCACCTATATTGCAATTATAAAGATGTTGGTGCTCCATACCTGGGAAAACCAATTGTGGCATTGATGGCCCATTAAACAATTCATCATTAATTGGTGTAGCACTGCCAGAATACCACTCAACGGTAATATCAGAGCCCAATATTTGTCCAGTTCTTGGATTCACAAAACTTGGTCCAATAGCGCCATAAGATGGTTGTGCAGAAGATACCCATCTAATAACATTATACCGAATATCAGCTGGATCCCACTTAGCATCATCAGGCATAATTTTCATTTGCACTGCGTTTTTAAAACCTGCTTTTTCAAAGGCCTCATTCCATTTTAATCCTGCATCTACAATTGTTTGACGGTATTCTAAAGGTGTAGTATTCTCTACCCAAAAAACGATTGGCTCTACAGGCTCACTCATTGCAGCAGTTGGATCTTTCTTTTTCAAAAACCAACGGTTAATCATGTCTTTATAAGGGGTCACACCAATACTAGTCATATCGGTACGCTGTTGCATAAAATAACCTACTCTTGGATCATCTCTTCTTGCCCTAAAATCATTCTTAGGCATTTCTAAAAAGCTATGCTGCATTCTCACGCGAACATATCTAGGATCAACTACATCTGGACCGCCTGATGCCAATGTTGTAGGATTATCGTATGATAAGTCTACAACGATATCTGTATTGTTTGGATAAGATCGGATGTCTACATATTTTGATTTGGTAGGATTTAAACCACCAAGGTTAAACATAAACATAGCCATTGGGCTGGGAGCCATTTGTGGTTTAACAGGATCCATTTTTTCGCTAAGAAATAAACCATCCACGCTAACTAAATATCCATTCTCATCTTCTATGCTAAACTTGTCATTAAAGAATACCGCTTCTGGTTTGTCTACATTAGCTGATTTGCTTACAGGATTGTTTTGATCATAATAGAAGTTGGTATTTACTTCTGAAAATTCTAATTTATCAAATGCTTTTTTAATTTTATAAACCGCTGTATTTCTATGCATACTTTGATTTAAAAATAAAGAGGTAGGACCGCTAATAGAAAAACTCTGGTAAATAAACTCTTTATCTAATTGGTCTTTACGAATATACATTTGGAGGCTTCCTGTTACTGTATCTTGGTAAATGGTAAATAAGCCTTCCACTTTTTTACTAC
>JBKBWE010000312.1:0-3088 GCA_046289145.1 Sediminibacterium sp. | reverse complement strand
CTCCAAAGAATAGGCATTTTCCATGTTCCTCCTATTCTATCCATTGCAAACTCGACTGGATTGTAATATAGTTTATTGTTGTATAAAAATTCTGGCATCGCTATAAGTGTTGAATTTACTTATACTTTCCAAAAAGTGCGTATCACTATTCGGGGTAAGTATATTGTCAAAAGTAGTATATAATTGCAACTTAGCCACATCAAAATTTAAAAAAATGAAAAAGACACTACTTGTTATTGCTACTGCCCTGACTTTATTTGGTGGCATCGTATACGCACAAAATTCAAAAACAATTAAAAACAACAAAAAAATGGAAAATCCAAAAGAAAGACTGAGTTACGTTCACCCACACGGTGCACCCTCAAAAGGAAAAATTTTAATGGTGGCAAGTTCGCCATCGGTTTCAAAACAAACTGGCTGGCCAATTGGCTTTTGGGCTGCTGAATTGACACACCCAATGAGAGTGTTTCAAGAAGCAGGTTATGAAATTGAACTGGTTTCAACCGAAGGTGGCAAATTAGAAATGGACGGATATTCAAATCCGACTGATGCAAGTGGTTATTCTGCACATGACATCATCTCATTGGGTTATATGCAAAAACCCGAATTCAACAAAATGTTGGAGAATACTAAAAAATTAACTGAAGTAAATCACAAAGATTATGCAGCCATCTTCTTGGTGGGTGGACAAGGTCCTATGTACACTTTCAGAGGCAACAAAGATTTAGAAAAACTTTTTGTTTCTTTCTATGAAGCAGGTAAACCATCATCTGCCGTATGCCACTCAACAACTTTGTTGTTAGAAGCGAAAAAATCAAATGGTGAACTTTTGGTAAAAGGTAAAACATGGACTGGCTTTGCCGATGCAGAAGAAGAATATGCAGACCAGGCTGTAGGACAAAAAATTCAACCCTACAGAATTGAAGACGAAGCAAAGAAACTAACAGGAACAACTTTTAAAGTTGCTGCTCCATTTTCTTCTTATGCTATTCAGGACGGAAACTTAGTTACAGGTCAACAACAAAATTCGGGTGCTGCGGCTGCTGAATTAGTAGTGGAACTTTTGACAAAATAACTTAAATGAAACCATTAGTAGGTCATAACACAATCGGGAAGGCATTTGCGGCCTTCCTGATTTGTTTGTTTACTTATAATGCAAATGCTCAATTAAATGAAAGCGATACGGCACGTTTTCAACTGAGAGCAGGACTGAATGGTATCAGGCAAACAGGCAATGTGGATTTGGGCATCTTGCGTTCAAGACTTGAATTGATGGTGAAAATAAGCCCATCATTTACCTTCAAATCGCAAAACAATAGCTTATACCAAGAATTTAGCGGGTTCAAAGCCGACAACGACATCAACAGCCGAAATTATCTGTACTACAAACCCCAAAATAGGCTGTACCCTTTTGCAATGGCGTTTGTGCAAACCAATTTTCGCCTAAAAATTGATAGCCGCTTTTTTACGGGTGCAGGGCTTACGTATCAGATTATTCGGGAAAATAACCATTCCTTAAAACTATCGGGTAGCGTGGTCTATGAAGAAACCCGTTTTTCTAAAATTTTATTTAACGAATCCTATTACAATGACAAGAATTTGATTGCTATTTGGAGACCAACACTATATATCGCAGGTATCCACAAATTTTCGGAGGGCAAAGTAAAATTTAACTATAGTGCCTATTGGCAGTACGGTATAGATCAAGTTCAAAATCAAAGATTACAGGCTGAAATAGGCTTAGATTTTAAGCTTTGGAAAGGACTTTCAATCACAGGGCAATATCTGTTTCTATTTGAACAAGTGGTTCCGGAAAAAATTCTTCAAAAAGATGGCATTCTAACTTTCGGATTGGTTTACCAATTTGCTAAAAAAAATAATTAACGATGATAGTAAAAAGAAACTTCAATCCCTTAAAAGTAATTCAGTATGTAAAATCTGAATTGGCTTTTGCAGTTATCATATCAGTAACTGTTTTTTTGTTGCATAAACTGAATATAATAGCCGTTACTTTACCGTTTTCTATCTCAGCGATTTTAGGAAGTGCATTGGCAATTTTTATTGCCTTTCGCAATAATAGTTCATACAGCCGCTGGTGGGAAGCAAGAACACTTTGGGGTGGAATTATTAATTCAAGTCGTGTTCTAGCGAGGCTAATCATCACATTTACAGATAGCCATTCGCACCAGCAGAACTACGACAAAGAAAGAAGCGAGCAATTCAAAAAAGAAATGATTTACAAAGTAATCGCTTGGGTTCATGCCTTGCGTTTGCATTTAAGAAAACAAGATAACTGGCATGAACTGAAACCTTTTTTATCGGCACAAGAGTTTGAACATTTGGAAAAATCGCAAAACAAACCGAACTATTTACACCTTTTATCGGGCAAAAAAATTTATGAAGCAATGGCAAACGGGACACTTGGCGGTTTCGATAGCTTTCAGATGGAAGGTCAATTATTAGCCTTGGCAAATTATCAAGGCGGTTGTGAACGAATTAAAAACACTCCGCTATTAAGACAATACGATTTTTTTACACGATTATTTCTTTACACTTTCATTTTATTACTCCCATTTTCATTAATTGGAGATTTCACCAAAATGAATATTGATTATTTAATGATACCTGTTTCGGTCATCATTTCTTTTGTGTTTTCCATTATTGGCAAGGTAGGAGAAGTTAACGAAGACCCTTTTGAAAACAGGATTACAGATGTTCCATTAACTGCTATGTGCAATACAATAGAAAGAGATTTGCGAGAAATGTTAGGCGAAACTGACTTTCCTAAAAAGTTAGAAGCGGAAAACGGATTTCTTTATTAATGAGCAACCTTAATCAAATACCAACGAGCCGAATTGAGGCATTTAGTGATGGAGTTATTGCCATCATTATTACGGTGATGGTTTTTGATTTGAAATTGCAGGAAATACCGACCGACAAAACAGTTTGGAGTGAATTGATAAAACTGGCTCCCAAATTTATTTCTTATACTATCAGTTTTTTGATGCTAGCCATCATGTGGGTTAATCATCACCAATTATTCCATCAAATTAAACACACCGACCGAAAACTACTTTGGTATAGCATT
>JBKBWE010000311.1:0-3099 GCA_046289145.1 Sediminibacterium sp. | reverse complement strand
ATCCAAATCCAGTTTTTTACCACGAATAAATGCATGCTCCAGATTATTTGATTTCATATCTAATGCATCTCCTGTAGAAACAAAAAGTGTGGCATGTTTGCCTACTTCAATACTTCCTACTATATTATCAATTCCTAAAATTTTAGCGGCATTTAATGTAATAGAAGTTAGGGCTTCTTCTTTGCTTAAGCCATAAGCGGCAGCTGTACCTGCATTAAAAGGTAAATTGCGTGTGCCCATTACTTCCATGTCGCCATCGTGATTTAAACAAAATAGCACGCCCGCTTTTTGCAACAAATAAGGCAATTGAAAAGGTAAATCAATAGCATCATCAGTACGTTCAGGCAAGCTGTGAACACGGCTTAATATTACAGGAATTTTATTTTCTTTTAATGCATCCGCTAACAACCATGCATCTGTACCTCCTACTATAACTATATGTGGAATATCAAATTCTTTTTTAAAATGTATTACTTCTAAAATTTCTTTGGCAGAATTTGCTGAAACATATAAACGCTTAGAACCGTCAAAAATCCCTTTCATGGCATCGAATTTCAAATTTTTTTCATTGAATGTACTAAGTTCTGAATAGGCTTTTGCTTCTTTAAAAAAACTTTTGATTTCATGAACCGCTTTTTCCTGTTCATTATTTTTTTCAGTAGGTCCTGGCTCTGCCCACCAGCCAGTATTTCTGTACATACGAGGCCAGTTCATGTGTATCCCGTCATCAGCTTTTAAGGTAGCATCTTCCCAATTCCATCCTTCTAACTCCATCACACTTGAAGTTCCGGATATAACACCACCTCTTGGTGTAATTTGCGCCAAGAGTACACCGTTAAAACGCAATGTTGGTGATATTTTTGAATCAGTATTATACGCAATTTGGGTTCGCACATTTGGATTGTAATTTCCAACTTCGGCATAATCTAAAGTAGCTCTTACCGCATCTATTTCGCGCAAACCTAATGTAGTGTTAGGCGCAATAATTCCGGGATAAACATGTTTTCCTTCTAAATTTATTACTTCATCAAAACCTGATGGAGCATTACCTTCTCCAACCGATGTTATAACACCATTTTTAAACCCTACATAAGCATTGTTTAATACTTTACCGTTACCAATATGAATAGTAGCATTTGTTAGCAACACCGAATTTCCCTTAACTGATGCCGGCTTTTGGGCAAAAATATTCATTGTACTTTGTACTATGAATAAGGTAAAAAATGTTGTATATAATATTGATTTCATAGTAGTCATAATCAAGTTATATTAATGCATATTTTCTTCTTCACTTCCTTCTTCGCCAATGGTATCGCAATGAAAATGTCTGCGCTTGCGCAATTCAGGCTTAACAGCTTTTTCACCACCTTTTTTAGCCTGTATCATTTTTTGTATAATGCGGCCACGTTCCTGTTCAATTAAAATTCTTTGTTGTGCATCTTTTTCTCTGTCGAAATAGCATACACCATCTACATATGTCTTTTCAACTTTGGAGTAAATTGAAAGTGGGTGATCACTCCATAAAACTAAATCTGCATCTTTACCAACTTTTATACTACCTGTAAATTGATCTAAGTGTAATAGTTTAGCAGGATTTAAGGTTACCATTTTTAAGGCATCTTCTTCGCTCATGCCACCATATTTTAAAGATTTTGCAGCTTCTTGATTCAATCTTCTGCCCATTTCAGCATCATCTGAATTTATTGCTGTTACAATCCCCATTGCATTCATTAGTGAGGCATTGAAAGGAATAGCATCGTTTACTTCGAACTTATATGCCCACCAATCAGAAAAAGTAGATCCACCTGCACCATGCTTTTTCATTTTATCAGCTACTTTATAACCTTCCAGAATATGAGTAAAAGTATTAACAGTAAAGCCCATGCTATCGCCCACATGCATCAGCATATTTATTTCTGATTGAACATAGGAGTGGCAAGAAATAAAACGTTTTTTTTCTAATATTTCAACCATTGCATCCAGCTCTAAATCTCTGCGAGGCGAAGGAGTTGTTGCTCTTATTTTCGCAGGAAGTTTAGAATATTCTTCCATTTCTTTTTTGTATTCTTTTGCACGTGTAAATGCATCATAATACACCTGCTCAACGCCCATTCTGGTTTGTGGGAAACGAATGGTTTCTCTATCGCCCCAATTAGATTGTTTTACATTTTCTCCTAATGCAAATTTTATAAATCCATCGGCATTTTGAATTTTCATTTGATCGGGAGCTAATCCCCAACGTAGTTTTATTAATGCTGATTGTCCACCAATAGCATTTGCAGAACCATGTAACAATTGTGCAGCAGTAACACCACCGGAAAGTTGGCGATAAATATTAATGTCTTCGCTGTTTATTACATCACTTATTCTAACCTCGGCACTGTTTGATTGTGTCCCTTCATTAACGCCACGACTTATGGCAATATGTGAATGTTCATCAATAATTCCGGGGGTTAAATGTTTTCCTGTTGCATCAATTACTTTTGCTCCAATTGTATCTTTTACATTAAACGTTCCGATAGCCGCTATTTTTCCATTATTGATTAAAACATCGGTTTTTATGGTTCCTTGTTCCTCCAACGTCCAAACGCTTGCATTTTTAATTAATACTTTTTCAGATTTAGGAATTTCTGCATTTCCGTAAGCCATAAATGGATATAAAATTTGACCGATTACTGTATCTTTTTTACTTAGTGAATCTTTTTTTGAATCAGTTTTAAAATTAGATTTTTTAATTCTATTAAAATGGATTACGCCTTTGTGAATGAAATGAAGATATAATTGAGCCAAAGGAGAATTAAATTCTTCTGCACCGGTTTTTAAAGAATTGTAAACCTCTTGTGCCAAATTTTCTTGACCTAATTTATGGGGTTTAAATCTGCTTAAATACATCAATGCGGCACGCTCTCTAATATAATAATCTGAATGATTGCTAGGTTGAGTATTTTGTAGAATTTTGTCTAACAAATCTATTTTAAAAAACATGATTGCATTAAAATAATTGGCTTCAGCAAAATATTTTGTAATTTGTGTTTCAGCTGACAGAAGATTGGTTGCTTGCTGATAATCGTATTTACCATCAACCCCATAAAAATAGAC